>CALVMU010000004.1 GCA_944348085.1 uncultured Clostridia bacterium | reverse complement strand
CCCCTATGCAATTTAGGAAACAAGCTCTTGCATCACTCTCTTTTTAATTATTAGTCCGTTTTAACCCTACGGGTTAATTTGCCCAGTTTTTTTATTTTTATGCTTTTATTTTGTTTTAATCAGTTTTCAATTCTAAATATGCGCTTTTTTTCTGAGGTCAGAACATCTTTTTTAAAAACTCGTTCGTCAAGTGGAGAAAAAGTTCTTTTTCTATAACATTGCCCGCCTTTATTCCAGGCAAAATCGCAATCTCTGTTCATGCAATAATAGGTGACTGTGCGAAAGCCAATCATGCTCGTCAAGGCTTTATGAACGCCATCACCCATGCGACCGCTTGCATAGATTGAATTTTGATTGCAGTGCGGACACTTTCCAACTGGACCTTGCATAGCAGAGCGAATGCCAATAAATTTTTTAACATCAGGTGGAAGATTTTTGTAAGCCTTCCATTTTTTTATCGCATATTTTGCAGCCTCTTTCATGTCGCCTGAAGCAATTTTTGCAGCAGACTGCATGTCTTGCTTAAGATTTTCTTCACCAATATTGTCGCGACCAGCAAACATTGAGCTTAAACCACCTTCATTTTCTTGCATTTGAAAAGCATCTTCACCCTCTTGCTCAGGTTGTCCCGCGCCATAGCCACTATAAAACGCGCTGCCAATATTTGAGCTTTGATTTTCTTCTTGATTAAGCCGTTTTTGTCTTGCAAAATCAACAAAACTGATTACCCTTTCGCTTTCCGATTTTAAAGGAGCTCGTCTTCCCCCCCCGAAAATTTCATATTATTTCCTCCTTATCTATGGTCTTTGTCCCAGCAACAGTTTTTGTATTTCTTTCCGCTTCCGCAATAGCATAAATCATTTCGAGTCAGTTTAGGTTTGTCATTTACAACCGTCTTTTGAACTGCATGCTTAGCCTTTTCTTGCTGAGCTTTTTTTGCCTTTTCTTCTGGAGTCAGTTCTTTGCCAGTGACATAGACTTGATATTGTGGCGTCTGTGGCTGTTCTGGCTGTTTGGCTTCGATTTTTGTGTTTACCAAAACTTTGACAGTGTTTTCGCGGATTCGGTCAATCATCTTGTCAAAAAGGTCAAATCCATCTTTTTTGTAAGCAAGCACAGGGTCTTGTTGACCATATTGACGAGACAAAACCTCATCTTTCATGATCTGCATGTCTTCAATGTGCCCAATCCAGTTAAAGTCAACCATTCTAAGAAGCACAAATCTTTCAACGCTTGCAAAATCATAACCCAGCTCTTTGACATGGTTTTCTTGTGCTTTGTATCGTTCTTCAACAATTTTGACAATTTTTTCTGTAAATTCAGCTTGGTCGCAACCTTCAACAAATTCGGCATCAACTGTGTTGCTGTCCTTTGGAAGAAGACCTTTTTCAAGCTCAGAGTTGATTTTTTTCAAATCCCACTCATAGAAAGGTTGATTGTCATCAACACAATTGTTGACCGCCTTTGCAACAACATCAGGAATCATATTGAAAATTTGTTCATGCACAGGTTCGCCGTCAATAACCATGTTTCGCTCTTTATAGATGATTTCGCGTTGCTTGTTCATAACATCGTCAAATTTGAGCACCGATTTTCGTTGAGCAAAGTTTTGAAGCTCGATTTTTTTCTGTGCGTTTTCAATTTGTTTTGACAGAATTTTCAGTTGAATTGGTGTTGAATCGTCAAGTCTAAAAATTGTGGCAACTCTCTGCATCCTATCGCCGCCAAATCGTCTGATAAGGTCATCTTGAAGCGAAAGGAAGAACACGCTTGAGCCTGGGTCGCCCTGTCTTCCTGCACGGCCACGAAGCTGATTGTCAATTCGTCGGGACTCATGCCTTTCTGTTCCAATAATATGAAGTCCGCCAAGCGCCCTAACCTCTTCTTTTTCTTTGTCAGTCGTCTCTTTAAACTCGTTATAGAACTTTTGATAAACAGCTCGCGCTGCGTTGAGTTTGTCGTCGTTTATGGTGTTGAAAGCGGTAGCGTATGAAATTTCTTCTTCGCTATAGCCCTTATCTCTCATCTTTTTGGTAGCCATAAATTCAGGGTTTCCGCCAAGTAAAATATCTGTTCCACGGCCTGCCATGTTTGTGGCAATGGTCACAGCACCTTTTCGTCCTGCTTGAGCGACAATTTCGCTTTCTTTTTCATGGTTTTTGGCATTCAAAACTTGGTGTTTGATTTTGCTTGCCTTCAATGCTTTTGAAATAAGCTCACTTTTGTCAATATTGATCGTGCCCACAAGCACTGGTTGCCCATTTTTAGAGCATCTTTCAATCTCTTCAATGATTGCCTTGATTTTGCCTTGCTCAGAAACATAGATAATGTCAGGCTCGTCAATTCTCTTTTTTGGAAGATTTGAAGGAATTGTGACAACGTCAAGGTTGTAAATTGTTCTAAATTCACCCTCTTCTGTCTTGGCTGTTCCTGTCATGCCTGAAAGTTTGCTATACAGTCTGAAAAAGTTTTGGAAAGTGATGGTTGCAAGTGTTTGGTTTTCATCCTTAACTTCAACCCCTTCTTTCGCTTCAATGGCTTGGTGAAGACCACTGCTAAAGCGCCTGCCTGGTGAAAGACGACCGGTAAACTCGTCGACAATGATAACCTGTCCGTCTTTGACGATATAGTTTTCGTCGCGATGCATGATAAAGTTTGCCTTCAGTGCGTTGTTGATATAGTGGTTTGTTTCAAGGTTTTCAATATCTGAAAGGCTTTCAATTTTATAGAACTTTTCTGCCTTTGTTATTCCGCTTTCAGTAAGGTTTATCTGCTTTGTTTTGATGTCAATTTCAACATCTTCATCTTTTTTGAGTGTTCTGACAAATTTTTGCGCGTTGTGATAACCTTCGCTCGACTTTCCGCCCTGTCCGCTTATGATAAGTGGAGTTCGCGCCTCGTCAATCAAAATTGAGTCAACCTCGTCGACAATGGCAAAGTTGAGCCCTCTTTGAACGCGCCCTGAAGCATTTGTCACCATGTTATCACGAAGATAGTCAAAGCCAAGTTCGTTGTTTGTGCAATAAGTGATGTCAGAGGCATAGGCAATCTTTTTTTGCTCTGGCTTTTGGTCGTTTAAGGTCACGCCAACAGTAAGCCCCAAAAACTTGTAAACCTTTCCCATCCACTCAGCGTCACGCTTTGCAAGATATTCGTTGACCGTTACAACATGAACGCCTTTGCCAGAAATTGCGTTTAAGTATGCAGGCAAAGTTGCCACCAAGGTTTTTCCTTCACCTGTTGCCATTTCTGCAATTCTGCCTTGATGAAGCGCAATTCCGCCAATTATTTGCACATAAAAATGACGCATATTCAAAACACGCGCACTAGCCTCTCTTACAACAGCAAAAGCTTCAGGCAAAAGGTCGTTTAAACTCGTGCCTGAGTTATATCGATTTTTAAATTCTTCAGTGCAGGCTCTAAGTTGTTCGTTTGAAAAAGCCTTATATTTTTCTTCAAGAGCAATAACTTTATCTGCAATTTTTTTAAGTTTTTTTATCTGTGCTTTATCGCTTCCAAAAAATCCCATTTTTTAGTCCTCACAATTTTTCAAGAACATTTTATCAAAAAAAAGCAAATTTTTCAAGAAAAATAGCCATTTAAAATTATATTTTTGTCTATTTTGCAAATATTTATATATTTTTCGACATTTTAAGGTCAAAAATGTAAATAATATAGCCAAGTTTTACGCCAAAATAAAGAGAAAGAAAACCGATGAAAACCCTTTGAATATCTTGACTTATCGCTTTCAATATAGTATACTTATATTATATTAATATATCTATGGAGGAAATATGGCAAAATCATCTTCATCTGCTGGCAAAAAGAAACCAAAAACAGTAAAAGACATAATGATTACCAATAAAATTAACAAAAACGGCAAAGAGATTGAGCAATCTGTTTCTATGACTACTTCTAGCGAAGCAGCGCTTACCGTTACAACCGCATTAGGAAATAATACCCTTCTTACTTTAAAGAAAAGCACTCTCACCTTCAATGTAGCTGCGCTTTCAGATTACGACTTTAATGAAGAATTGCCTAATGAGATAAGCGCTCTTTTGACAGGTGAATTAACTGTAGGGAGAACTTCTGATTCAGTAAAACTTGAGCAAAAAAATTTTGAAGAACTTGTCCTTACTATTAAAACTGAAAAGGGAAAAGATGCGCCAGCTCTAGTTTGTATGGTCAATGCAGATAGTATTCAGTTTATATATAAAGGCAAAACATATTTGGGAGCAAACAAAGAAGCTAGTTCTGATAATAAAAAAGTTGCAGGCAACAGTTTTCAAATGACAACTGCTTTCTTTGAACGCATAGCTCCAAAATATAAAACGCTATCTGATATTCCTCCTTTTATTATAGGCGAATATTTTTCGCTTACCACCAAGGCTTTGAATGCAGATGCAAAAGAACCTTTTACTAGAAAAGTAATCGGCAACTACACTTTTATAAGTTATAGTTATGAAGAACAAAATTATGCTTTTGTAATCGACACGCAAAACAAGCAGGAACCAAAATATTATTTGTATCACGATGGCAAATGCTTTGAGATAAAAAATTACAATTTGAATAAAGTTGGTTTTGCAGGATTGTCACTATATTCGCATAATGAAGAAGTATTTTTAGTTGCAAATGTAGGCTCAGGCAAATCGTCAAAGTCTATAAAACTGGCTTTGCCTAAAGATAAAGAACTTTGCGCTCACCTTTTAGGCGCGCTTGACGAAAATTTTAATAACAAGGAATCAAACTCAGGTGTTTTCTCAAAAAAAACAGAATCTGTGGATGACCATTTTGAAGATAATGGTTATGATGCGATAAATTTTAATGGTTATGTGGCTTATACTGCCGCCCCTAACAATCTTACAAATTATTCTTTCGCAATCAAGCCTAAAAATAAGAGTAAAAAACAAAATAAAACAGATGAAGAAACTAGTCAAACTATTATATTCTTACAACAAATCATTGCCATCTTAAACAATGACAAAAAAGAGTATTCAGATGAACTTGACAAGATTAAAACAAGGTTGGATAACTTACTAAAAATACAAGAGAAACAATCAGTAGTTATAAACAAACATACAACTCTTCTTAATGAAATTTTAAACAACTTATCAGGATTAACTGATGAAAATTTATCTGAAATTTTGAGTGAGATTCGAAAATTAGCAGATGGCATGAATGATATTTTTAATAAATTAAACAAGGTTGCCACTGCAGAAGATTTACTAAAAATAAAAGAAGACCTCTTAACTACTTTGAAAGGTCATGAAGAATTGTTGAAAACAATTCTTGAAAAGATAGATGGGCTAGATAAAACAAAATATGCTTTCCTTAAAGAAATTTTTGAAAGCTTAAATACAATTAGTAGCTCTATAACAGATTTACAAGGAAAACTTGACTTGTTCTCTGAAGAAACTAAAGATAATTTTAATGAATTAAAAAAATCTTTATCAGAAAATACTATTGCTATTTTAAACAAACTTGATGAAATAAATGCAAATATTCTAAAAATTTCACTGCCTGATGGTTTTAAAGACATTATTGAAAAAATAGCTATCTTGTCAACCGATATTACTTGGATTAAAGAACAACTCAGCACTAACCCTACAAACAAAGAAATATTAGAAAAAATAACTGAAAATAGCAATAATATTAAAGCGTTGCTTGATTTAATCAAAAAATTGCCACCTAATAAAGATTATACAGTCACTTTGACTGCTATTGTTACAACGTTGCAAGCTAATAATACTCTTCTGCAAGAAATGAAAACTGAACTTACAAATCTCAAAACTGAAATGGCTGCAACAAGCGGTAGAATTGCTGAACTTAAAAAACGCATAGAAGAACAAGAACAGATAATTAAAGGCTTAAAGACAGGTATCACAAAAACACATGGCAAATTGGATGCTTTAAAGAAAGCTGTCGAAGAAGGAAAAATTACTAACTCTGAAGCGCTTAAAGCAATTAGTAAACAACTTGAGAAGTTATCCACTAAAGAAGATTTAAAAGACTTGGCCACAAAAAAAGACCTAGAAGAGTTTAAAAAATCTATTCTTGCTGCTATTGCGGCACTAGGTGAAGAAAAACCTGATGAAAAGCCAGGTGATGAAAAGCCAGGTGATGAAAAGCCAGGTGATGAAAAACCTGAAGAAAAGCCAGGCGAAGAAAAACCAGGCGATGAAAAGCCAGGTGAAAAACCAAGCGAGGTCAAACCTAGAGAAAAACCAAGTGAAGACAAGCCGAAAGAAACACCAAAAGAAGATGCTGAAAAGAAAGAAGACAAGCCTTCACAAGATGGCGCAGAAAAGAAAAAGGAAGAAAAGAAAGAAGACGATGACCTTAAACCTTGGAAGCCAAAGCTCAACACAACCTTCTGGGGCGAAACAGCAATGCCTCTTGTTGCATTCTTTGCCCTTGTTGCATGTGCTTTGACAGGTATTGGTGCATTGGCCGTTTTGGCAATTGCTGCTGTGGCTGTAAGCGGAGTGCTTATTGCAATAGACGGCACAGAACTTACTATAAATCGCTCAATCAAAGGTTTGAGAGACAACAAATATTCAAAATTTAGATCTCTTGACAATGAATGTGAACATGGCAAGCAAAACTTTAAAGAAAACAGCGCTGAAATGGCAGACTTTGTTGAAAAAGCTGGAGACGAAGATTTTGCGAGCGAATTTTTAGGTTACTATGGCGATTATGGCATTGCAAAAGAAGTTGTAAATTATGCCGAAAGATATACTGAAGCAATGGGACGCGAACCTGATGAAGAAACGCTTCAAAAATTCACAGAATTCAACATGATTTCTGACCCAGTTGAAAGACAAAGAAAAATTGATGAATATCTTGATTCTCTGTCAGGTGAAGACAAAGCCAAAGTGAAAACAGCTTTTGCACGCTCCCCTTTCCTTGACTCTGATCAAGCAGAAATTCAACATGAAGCTTGCAACGAGATGAGAAAAATTGAGAGTGAAACAACCACAAGGCGCTCTGAAATGGAAGACCGATTTATTTCATCCTTCCTTCCAGGTGTTGAAGAAGGCGTGCGCTCACAATTTATTTCAGATTTCCAAAAAGCTGTTGAAGGTGGCTATACAGAATCAAGCATAGACAGTTTGATTGGCACATATCTTCCTACAACTATTTCTGAAGAAGACAAAAAAGCACTGCATGACATAGCCAAATCAACAGGAACTGAAACCGAAAAAGGGGTTAAAATTCGAGCATATGCAACCGAGCACTCTGGTCAAATGAGAGATAAAAAAGTTGCTGAGATAAAGGGAGAGCTTTTTGGAAGCGACGAAAAAATCGAATCTATGACCGAGTTTAGAAAAAAACTTGAACCTTATCAAGCAAGCGCAATGGATTATGCAGAAAAGAGACAAAATTTAAATCAATTTGTTTCAGACCAAGACTATTTTATGGTTGTGCAAATTTTCAGAGAAGAAAAGGACGACACGCGCAAAAGAGCACTCTTTGACAGATATAGCGATATTATCACAAGAAAAATGCTCTCACAAAACAAAAACCCTGTTGTTATTATTGATAAAATTCTCGAACACTTGCCAGAAGACATGAGAGATTATGCTGCCAGAAAAATTCAATATCAAGCAAGCAAACTCGACAGGTCAATGGCTCTCTTGCACAAAGATGTCTACACGGCTGTAAAGAAAACTCGAGAACTTGAAAGTGTAAGAACTTACGCAAAAGCAATTTATCAATCATCACAAATGAAAGGCAAAGAAGAAAACAATCCAAGCTTTGAAAATGCAAGCGAAAATGTTCATGACTTTATGATCAGGCAAGACTGCTCTTTCGGCTTGACAAATGCAAACGATTTGATGAACGCTCGCTCTTACCAAATTGTAACCGGCGTAACAGGAAGACCTGAACCGACTTTTGGAGATATGATTTCAGATATGCTCACCTCTGACCCAGTCCAACCAGCACTTAAAGATTATCATCAAGCTATTGAAAACTCTGGCATTTTGGATGAAATTTGGGAAGGTTACTATGCAAGCGGAAAGATGCCTCAAGGCAGCGAAGGAAACTCTTTCACAAGCAAGGCTGTAAACGCACACATCAGACAGGCATTTATTGATCAAATCGTTAAACGTGAAATGGATGCAAGCACAGAGGAAGATTTTGATAAACGCGTTGTCACCGAGACAAAACGCAGAAAAGAGCTTGCTGAGAAGAGCCTTGATGAGATTTTGACTGAAATTTCAAAAAAATATACTGACGTTGATAAATTCTGCGCAGGTGACGAGCGTCTTCAAGCATTTAATGATATTCTTAAACAACAAAAAACTTTAGCAGAGAAAGTTGACGAAAGCTCAAATTATGAAAACTTTGCTTCTCATTTGGCTGAAGGTGTCACAACCAAAAAATATATCACTTTCAAAAAAGATGGAAAAATTGAACTTAAGAAACCAATTGCAACATATGTTTCTGACTTTGATAAAACTCATAAAAAAGAAGGATTGTCTTTAAAGAAACATATTGAAAGCCTTGAAAATAATGATGAAAAAATTGCAATAATCAATCTTCTCTATAAACGAATTTTGGCTGCTGAAAAATATGATAGTTTAAAAGACAAACCTGAAAATCCAGAGGAAAACAGAGACTATCAAATATATCAAACAATCGACAAAATCATTTTGGGCAAGATGACTGGCTCTCTTACACAAGAACTTATTGCTGAGGCCACTCGCAGAAATGTGACAGAACTTTCAGATGATAAAGCTTTGGAAGAGGCTCTCAAAGAATACACAGACTTGGGCAAAGTTGAAAAGTTTACAACAGAGCCAGACTCTCTCGGCAAAGAGGCAAAAGAAGCAAAAACAATGCAAGATATGATTGCCACCCTGCCAAGACGAATAAGAGTCAAAATCAAACAATCTATGAAAAAGCTAAGAGAAACACATAGCAAAGAAAGCACTGCAAAAATCTTCAATATGGCTCTTAAAGAAGTTGCACAAACTGAAAAACTTTATACAGACAAAACAATTGAAGAAGAACTCAAATCAAGAGTGCCTATTGTTCACGGACTTGACATAAATTCAACAGAAATTGAAACTTTTGAAGGCAGAATTGACCTCGAAGAAAGTGCTGTAAGAAGAGCATCAAACAGGGCATATTCAACTCGAGAAGATGTGCTTTCTGGTGAAATTGTTGAAGATGAGGTAAAACGCACTCGTCGAACTATAGAAAGAAATACTTTTGAATCAGACCCGCTTGACAGTGAAAGCATCCTTTCAAAGGAAGAAAAGAAGGCTCTTGCACAAAAACGAGAACTTGAACAAACAGAAAGAGACTTTGCAATGTTTAAAAACATAGAAAGCTTGTTGCAACACTCTGACTATGAAACTTTTGCTCAGAACCTTGAAAAACTGACACAGCTTGATGAAACAGCTATTGAAACATTTGGTCTTAAAGAAGATGTTGAAAACGCAATTCTAAACATCCAGATGCTTATTGGTTCTGTTGCTATCACAGACGACGAATTACGTAAAAAACTTGGCATGACAGAAGAACAAGTTAAACAGGTAAGAGAAAAGCTTAAAAAAATAAACCTCAAAAATTCATCAGAAAAAACAGTCAAAGAAATTGGCTTATCAACAAAAGATTTGTTAAATATAAGACAAGTTATGTCGCTGATTGGTAAAGATGATTTTGATGCCGAAATTCTTAGAAAACTTGGACTTTCTGAAGAACAAATCAAAAAACTGCAATCAAAACTTGCATATCTGCCTACTAATAGTGATGCTGACTTTATGAGAAATGCCTACTTTAAAGACATTGCCGATTTTGTCGGTGAATATAAAAAGTTAAAACTCTCTCACACTGGAAGCGCTGCTGAGCTTAAAGAAAAATTGCAAGCAATTTGGGAAAAGAAGAGCAAAAAGATCAAAGATAAGTATGACAGAAAAATCAAACGCGACAAAGAAGATGTTTTAAAGAAAGAAAACGAAATCAAGAAAAACGACAAGGACAAAAAGCGAAAAGGCGGTTTCTTTAGAAGATTTGCAAGAGCTGTTGCAAAATCTGATCTTGCTGACAAAAAGACTGGACCTGCATTTGCAGATGCTATGTATGCAAATCAGCAAGAGGCTGAAGACAAACGCATCAAAGCAGACATAGGCAAAGAAGAGGAAGAAAAATAAAAGATAAAGTGCATTGAAAAAATGCACTTTAATCTTTTTAGAAAAATCGAATTTTAACTTTTGAAAATAGAAAAAATTAAATAAAACTTACTGCTAAAAGGAAAAATTATGAAAATTGGAGTTGTTGGATTGCCAAATGTTGGCAAAAGCACACTTTTTAATGCAATCACCGAAGCGGGCGCTGAAAGTGCAAACTACCCTTTCTGCACGATTGAGCCAAATGTTGGAGTGGTCGATGTGCCTGACAAGCGCCTTAATGTGCTCGGGGAAATGTATCACACTCAAAAAATCACCCCTGCTTCAATCGAATTTGTTGACATTGCTGGTCTTGTTGCTGGCGCGAGCCACGGCGAAGGGCTTGGTAACAAATTTTTAAGCCACATTCGTGAAGTTGATGCAATTGTGCATGTTGTCAGATGCTTTAAAAACGAAAAGATCATTCATGTAAACGGAAGCATTGACCCTTTGCGAGACATTGAAATCATCAATCTTGAGCTCGCCCTTGCTGACCTTGAACAAGTAAGCAAAAAGCTTGAAAAAGATGAGAAACTTATCAAAACTGGCGACAAAACGCTTATTCAAAGCGTCAATCTTATGCGAAAAATCAAAACTGCACTTGAAAACAATTTGCCAGCGCGTTCTGTTGAACTTGAAGAAGACGACCTGCCAGTTTTGAAAAATCTTCAGCTTTTGACAGCAAAACCTGTGATTTATGTTGCAAATATTGGTGAAGATGAAATTGGCAAAGAGGACAATGAATTTGTAAAACAAGTCAAAGCTTTTGCCGAAAAAGACCATTCAAAATGCATCAGTCTTTGTGCGAGAATTGAAGAGGAGATTGTTTCACTTCCAAAAGAAGAGCGCGCAATGTATAAGGAAGAGCTTGGCATTTCTCAAAGTGGTCTTGAAAAACTTGTGATTGCAAGCTATGACCTTTTGGGACTTATGAGCTATCTGACTGCTGGCGAGAAGGAAGTGCGTGCTTGGACAATCAAAAAAGGCACAAAAGCACCTCAAGCTGCTGGAAAAATCCATTCAGACTTTGAAAAGGGCTTTATTAAAGCGGAAGTTGTTTCATATAGCGACCTTGTTGAAGCTGGTTCTTTTTTGAAAGCCAAAGAGAAAGGAAAAGTGCGCATGGAAGGCAAAGACTATGTGGTCTGTGATGGCGATGTGATACTGTTTAGGTTTAATGTTTAATCAAAAGTCGAATTAACTGCAAAAAATTGTAAATTATGGACAAAAAAGAAATTTGGACAAAAATTGAAAAGACAAATCTGTTGCCACTTGCTTTTCTTGGTGACAGCGTTCACACGCTTTTTGTGCGAGAAAAAACTTTGCTTGGCACAGACTCAAAAATGGCAAACTATCACAGTTTGTCTTCCAAATTTTGCAAGGCTTCAGCTCAAGCCAAGGCGCTTGAAAAAATCACTCCCCTTTTAAACGAAAAGGAAAGTGAAATTGTAAGGCGCGCGCGAAATGCTCATCCAAAACATTCTGCCAAAAATGCAAGTTCTCGCGACTATTCAATGGCGACAGCTTTTGAAGCGCTGATTGGCTATCTTTATTTGACCGAACAAGGTGAAAGATTAAACAAAATTTTAGAAATTTCAACAACTGAGGAGTAAAGTAATGCTTATTGAAGGACGAAATGCTGTTAGAGAAGCTTTAAAAAGCGACATGACAATCAATAAAGTGATTTTTGACAAAATGCTTGAAAACAGAAAAGACGATGTTGTAAAATCCGCTTTCGAAAAAAAGGTAAAGGTGGAATTTTTGCCAAAGAGTGTGCTTGACAAAAAAAGCAAAACATCCCATCATCAAGGCTATATTGCTGAGGTTGTGGACTTTGAATATTCTTCAGTTGAAAAGATTTTGCAAGTTGCGAAACAGAAAAATGAACAGAATTTTATTGTCATTCTCGATGGCATTGAAGACCCACATAATTTTGGCGCAATCATTCGTTCTTGTGAATGCGCTGGCGTGCACGGAATCATCATTGGCAAAAACAGATGTGCTCAGGTCAATGAAACCGTTATAAAGACAAGCACTGGCGCAATTGCAAACATGCCGATTGCAAGAGTCAGCAACATCAAAGATGCAATTGAAGAGCTGAAAGAAAATGGCGTTTGGGTTTATGGCGCTGAAATTGGAGGCGAAAACATCTATAAACAGAAGCTTGACAGAAACATTGCTGTTGTTATTGGAAGTGAAGGAAGCGGAATAAGACCAGTTGTCAAAAGTCATTGTGACGGCATTATCACCCTTCCGCTTAAAGGCAATGTCAATTCGCTCAACGCCTCAGTTGCCTGCGGAATTGTCATCTTTGAAATTTTAAGACAACGCGAGGGATAAAATGGAAAAGGAGTTGATTGAAAAAGCCCAACATGGAGAGGCTCAAGCAATGGAAAAATTGCTTTCACTTTACAAACCTCTTGTCAATAAAATTGCGCGAAGTTATTTTTTGACAGGTGGCGATATCGAAGATTTGGTGCAAGAAGGCATGATTGGTCTGTATAAAGCTATAAAAAACTACAACACCGAAAAAAATGCCTCTTTCAAAACTTTTGCAAACACTTGCATCAAAAATCAAATTCAATCTGCTGTGCGAGTTGCAAGTTCTGAAAAAAACATGGTGCTTTCAACTGCCCTTCCAATTGAATCATCACAACCTTCAGATGAAGAAGATGATGAAATTGAAATCGTTTTGCCTTCACCTGAACCTTTGCCTGACGAAAATGTGGAGAATAAAGAGAATTTTAAGACGATAACAAAGAAGATTGTTTCAAGCTTATCAAATCTTGAACTTAAAATTTTGATTTCATATCTTAAAGGTTTTAATTACAGCGAAATTGCAAGCGCCAACAATATTTCAAAAAAGAGCGTTGATAACGCGCTGAGCCGAATAAAAAACAAACTTTCTTTTCTAAAAAATAAAAATGTATAGCATTTTTCTTTATTTTTAAAGGTTTGTTGTGGTATAGTTTACTTAAACTAGGCTATCAGAACCAAAATTTTGAAAGTTTTCAAAATTTTGGGCGCAAGAAGCACCTTGCGCGCGGACGAGCCGTCCGCTTTCTGATAGCCCCAAGGAGAAAAAGATGAAAAAAATAGATTTAGACAAAATTGTTCCTGAAAACGCGCTAGAAGAGGAAATCATTGCCGACCTCAAATCAGGACGAAACAAAGAGGTCATCACTCGTTGTCCACCAGAACCAAGCGGTTACTGGCACATTGCCCATGTCAAAGCTTGGACGATTGATTTTGACACAGCAATCAAGTTTGGTGGAAAAACCTATCTTCGAATGGACGACACCAACCCATCAAAAGAAGATGGCGAGTTTGCCGACAGCTATCTTGCTGACCTTGCTTGGCTTGGCTATAAGCCAGACAAACTCATCTATGCAAGTGAGGCATATTTTGAAGACATCTACAAAATAGCCGAGCAAATGATTATGGACGGCAAGGCTTATGTGTGCGAGCTTTCAGCAGAAGAGGTTTCTGCCACCCGCGGAACTTTGACTGAACCTGGCAAAGAAAGCCCTTATCGCAACCGAACACCTGAAGAAAACTTAAAACTTTTCAGAGACATGAGGGCTGGCAAGTTTGAAGACGGCAAAGCCACACTTCGCGCAAAGATTGACATGGCACATCCAAATATGAATATGCGAGACCCTGTTATGTATCGCGTTTCACGCACAAAGCACTATCGCCTTGGCGACAAGTGGTGCATATATCCAATGTATGACTTTGCTCACCCTCTTGAAGACGCACTTGAAGGTGTGACATACAGCCTCTGCTCAATGGAGTTTCATGAACACCGCCCTCTTTATGAGTGGTTTATTGATAACGGCTGGAAAAAACCATATCCACCAAAACAAAGAGAGTTCTCTCGCCTTACAATCGAAAATGTATTGATTGGAAAACGCTATTTAAAACAATTTGTAAATGACGGCATAGTAAGTGGCTGGGATGACCCTCGTTTCCCTACCCTTGTTGGCGTAAGACGCCGAGGCTACACTGCAAAAGCGCTTAAAGATTTTGTTAAATCTGTTGGCTGGGGCAATGTTTTGGAAGTCACCGTTCCATATTCTGCCCTTGAATACTATGTTCGCGCTGACCTTAACCAAATTGCAACACGCGCAATGGTTGTGCTTGATCCTTTAAAAGTTGTGATAACAAACTATCAAGGTGACGATGAAGAATTTGAAATTCAAAACAACCCAAATGATGAGAGTGCTGGCATGCACAAATCAAAATTTGGCAAGGTTATCTATATTGAAAAGGAAGATTTTTCACTCAATCCTCCACCAAAATACAACAGACTTGTTGAAGGCGGAATTGTAAGACTTAAAGGCGCATATATCATCAAATGCAACAAAGTCATCTTCAAAGAAAATGGTGAAATTGACCATCTTGAATGTGAGTATATTCCAGAAAGCCAGAGCGGAAACGACACAAGTGGAATAAAATGCAAAGGAACAATCCATTTTGTAAATGCAAACAATTGCTTTGAAATCACAATCAGAGAATTTAAAAACCTTATCAAACGGGAAATTACAAATCCTGCAAAAGCTCTTGCAGACGGCGCGAAAATTGAGGATATTTTAGAGCCAAATTCATTGATCACTAAAAAAGCACTTGCTGAAAACTTTTTGAAAGAGGCAAAGGTTGAAGATAAATTTCAATTTATGCGCAAAGGCTACTACTGCATGGATAAAGACAGCACCAAGGATAATTACATCTTCAACAGCACAATTTCACTTAAAGACGGCTATAAACAATAAAACCAACCAAAAAGCAAGGTTCTTCACCTTGTTTTTTATTTTTTTGAAAAAAAGTGTTGACAAAATTGAAATATTGTTATATTTTAATAATAGAGAAAACGAAATTTAACAAAAGGAGGTGACCAAATGAACACTATGATCGTTAATTTCTCAACTAAATATGGGCGTGAGGTCGCCTTACTTGTTTTTTAATAAATATTTTTAATTAAACAAAAGAGGCCCTCACATAAATTTTATGGAGGTTTTTTTATGCAAAAAAATAAGCAAAAACACAAAAAGATTGGTCTTTCGACCTATCTGAAGCGCTATAAGTTTGGCATATTTTTGTATGTGCTTGTCTATGCTCTGGCATCTGTTTGTAGCATTTTTACGACAATCATTTTTGCAAAAGCAATTGAAAACATAACGCTTGGTTTTTACAGCGAAGCTATCACAAATTTGCTTGTCATTATTGCGCTTGCTGTTGGCAAAAGAATTTGTTGGTATCTCTCTGGCGTCATCTATCAAAAATATGCAACCAAAATTATGGCAGAACTCAATCTTGACCTAGCAAAACAAGCTTTCAAACTTAACTCAAAGACCTATGCAGACCATGACACTGGCACTTTTGTTCAGAGAATTGTGACTGACCCAGAAAGAGTTGTAACAAGCCTTTCTGGCATGGTGGATGTTATTTTCGATGTCGTTTCAACACTCATCATAGTGATCTATATCACAACAATAAATCTTTATGTTGGTTTGGCTGTTTTGCTTCTTATTGCGATTGGTCTTGCGATTGAACTTAAAAGAAAGAAAGTCAGACGCAAATACAAATGGCAAGTGCGAAAAAAGAGTGACTATATCAACTCGCTTACAACTGAAATTGTCCGCAGTGAAAAAGATATAAAATCTCTTGGACTTGAGGAAAAACTTAGCGAAATCTCAAAAACCGCATACGACGACTACAAAAAAATCAACCGCAAAAGCGAAATGGTTGACATGAATTTTTATTCTTCACGAAATGCCTTGATTGAAATTGGCTCAATTGCCATCTTGATTTTGGGCATAAAGTTTATTGACCTTGGACTGCTCACCCTTGCTGCCTATATGATTATTTACTCAAACTATGGCTCGCTCTATCAATTTATTTGGGGAATAGGCATGATTGCAAACACAATCACTGACATAAAAGTAAGCACCGACAGAATGTTTGGACTTTTTGACAATGACGAATTTGTCTGCGAACGGTTTGGCAACAAGCATGTAGAAAAAGTCAAAGGTGCAATTGAATTTCGAAATGTGTCGTTCACCTTCCGAGAATATGAAACCGTGCCTGCAAAAAATGAAAAGTCAAAAAAGAAAACAAAACCAGAGCGCAAACTTGTCAGTGAAAACAACATTTTTGACAAACTTTCTTTCAAAATAAAACCAAACACAACAGTTGCTTTTGTTGGAAAAAGTGGAAGTGGAAAGTCAACAATTTTAAATCTTATGAGCAAAATGTATGAAGTTGACAACGGGCAAGTGCTTATTGACGGAATAAACATAAACGATTTTGACAAGCATTCTCTTCGAGGCGCAATAAGCCTGGTAAATCAATTTCCTTACATTTTTGACATGACAATAAAAGAAAATCTTACTCTAGCCAAAAAAGATGCAACGGATGAAGAGATTATGGACGCAATCGCGCGAGCCTCTCTTAAAGAGTTTATCGACACCCTGCCAAAAGGCATCAACACAAAGGTTGGTGAAAGCGGAATAAAACTCTCTGGTGGTCAAAAGCAACGACTTGCGATTGCAAGGGCTCTTCTTCGCAACTCACCTATCATCATTTTTGACGAAAGCACAAGCTCGCTTGACAACTTTGCTCAAGAAGAGGTCAAAAAGTCAATTGATGGCTTGAAAGGAAAAAGCACGATTGTGATTGTTGCGCACCGACTTTCAACCATACGAAATGTTGACCAAATTTTCTTCCTCGAAAATGGAAAAATCGAAGATGTCGGCACATTTGACGAGCTTTTCACAAACAATGTGAAATTTAAAAATATGTTTTATGCTGAAAACTTAAAATAACTAGAACAAAACTGTTCTAGTTATTTTTTTCTCCAATTTGCCGTAAAATTTCATCCAAGTATTCTTGACTTGAACTGTAAATTGTAAGGTCACCCTTTTTGAATTTATATGCACCAATTTGCTCACACATCAAATCTCCTGGCGTTTTGTCCCAAGGTGCCAAGTCAATGTCAATCGCAAGCGCTTGCATTTTTCCTGAAACAAAATAGGCATAAGAAAGCGCACCACAAAAAATATCTCGTGTTTTTATAAACTGCTCTCTTCCATCAGCCAGCATTTTAGGGTAGAAATTTTTGCCCAAAACCATGGTGAGCGATTGATTTACAGGCAGTGGCTTTAATGATAGTTTTTCGCCGTTTAAATAAGCACCTGTCTCATCAGCATAATAAAGTTCGTCAAACTCTGGAGCATAGATAACGCCAGCAACTGTTTTGCCATTTTTCACACAAGCCACCTGAATTGCCCAAAGTGGAAATCCATGCGCAAAATTTATTGTTCCATCAATTGGATCTATAGTAAACCAATTTTGATTTGTTCTTGCTTTTGAATTGAACTCCTCTCCAACAATGTCAAAATCAGGATATTTTTCCTTGATTTTTTGCGTCAAAAATTTTTCAATCATAAAATCAAGATTGGTCACGAGGTCTCCGTCCTCACCCTTTTTAAAAACCTCAAAATGATTATTTAACAATGTGGAGGCTTCTTTAACAATTTCAATTAAAAATTTACATTCGCTATTCATAACTAAATTTTAACAAATTTCAATAAAAAATTCAATAAATTTTAATAAAAAAATAAAAAAAAAGAAATTCCATACCCGCGCTGTGTTACCACAAGAAGTCAACTTAATGACTAATGGAATTTCTATAATTATTATATTTTAAATATTTAAAAAAATCAATACTCTTTATAAAATTTTTATGGAGGAATAAAAACATTTTGGCAAAATGAAGAGCAATTTGGCGAAGAAAAACTTAATAATTTTAGGTTTTCAAGAAAAACAAAATACAAAATTAAAAAGTATAACAAAAAATTTAAATAAAAAAATTCAACCCCCGAGCTGTGTTTCCACAAGATAATCGCCTTTTGGGCTTGGTTGAATTATTAATAATATACAATATTTTTTATTAAAAGTCAATACTTTTTATAAAATTTTTGAAGAAAAAAGCCCTTTCGGGCTTTTCTCATTCTCTGGTTGCGGGATCGCTTTGTTCCACTCCCGACAACGCAGGTTATATTCCGCTGTCGCTCCATATAACCCGAAGAAAAAAGCCCTTTCGGGCTTTTCTCCTTCTCTGGTTGCGGAAATCGTTTTGCTCCACTCCCGACAACGCAGGTTATATTCCGCTATCGCTCCATATAACCCGAAGAAAAAAGCCCTTTCGGGCTTTTCTCCTTCTCTGGTTGCGGAAATCATTTTGCTCCACTCCCGACAACGCAGGTTATATTCCGCTGTCGCTCCATATAACCCGAAGAAAAAAGCCCTTTCGGGCTTTTCTCATTCTCTGGTTGCGGGAGTTGGATTTGAACCAACGACCTTCGGGTTATGAGAAATGCAAAGCATTTGCTCTGTTGTGTTTCTACAATATATATGGTATTTTGTTTAAAGTGTAGCACAATATATTGTGTTGCACTTTTTTATTTACCTAAAATTATACCTCTTTTGTGGGGTCAAAAGTGGTGTCAAGCAGTTTTATTTGCTCTTTTTCAAAGTTGTCTAGAACTTTAATGTAATATTTATTGGTTGTTTGAGTTGTTGTGTGCCCTAACCATTTTGCAATTATTCTTGGTGCAATTCCTTTTTCAGCGCACATTGTAGCAAAGGTTGTTCTTAAGTCTTTCGTCTTGAAATCAAATCCGCAAATTTTCTTGAAATCTGCAAGTCTTCTTTTTAGCGTTGTGTCAGAAATTCCGAAAAGAGTTTCAGTTTTTGTATTTTTATATTTTTCGTACAACTTTTTTATAGGTTCAAAAACTGGAATCCATCTATCAGAACCGGCCGTTTTTGTTCCTTTTATGTGTAGCAGGCCATCTTCAAAATCATTTGCTTTTACTATTAAAGCTTCTTTTGGTCTGCATCCAGTAAATAGATAAAATATAAAAATGTCATAGATAGTTTTTTCTGCTTTTTCAATAATTGTTTTTCTTTGTTCAACTGAAAGAGCAGTGCCCTCTTTTCGTTTATGGTGATATTTTTTGATATCGTCAGAAATGTCAAATTTCACTTTTTTATCTTTGTATGCTTGTTTGAAAATTTCTTTTAAAAACTGATAAGTATATTCTTTCATTCTCGTGTTTGGCATCTTGTTTAAAAAGTTGTTGATTTCAAGCGCTGTAATTTGTTTTATGTTTTTATCTGGAAAATTTGGTCTTATCTGATTGTTAAAAACACTTCTGTAATTTTTTAAAGTCCCTTCTTTGTAAAAAGGTTCTTTGTGATTTTTATACCACCAGTCCCAGAATTCGTAAAAACTTATAGTTTTTTCAATTTTTATTTGTTTTATTTCAAAAACCTGTTTTAAGTTTTCATAACATTCTTTTTGTGTATTGCCATAAATATATTTTCTTTCGCCATTAATTGAAAATCTGGCTTGCCAACGATTGTCTTTTCGTTTTGTTATTTTTATATTTTTGTAGCTTTTATAATTCATATTTTCTTCTTTTGGAAGAAAAATTTCTTTGTTTGTTTCAAATTCGATTATCTCTCCCTTTTCAGCTTTTTTGTATTCTTCATTATTATAGCTGTAAGGGTTTTTAACTTTGAAATATGTCTCTAGTGCTGTGTCGATACATTCTGTATGCTTTTTAATTTCGTCATTGTGTTTTTATATATTCATAAAATGTCATCATTTATTTCTCCTTTAGTTAATAATTTTTGGTTTTTCTTTTTGTGCCTGTGTGTAGCCGACAATAATGCCCTTTATTTTTTCGCTTTCAAAGTCGTCAAGTTCTGCAATCATGTTTAACAATTCTCTTTTGCTTTCTGGCCAAGCACTCTTATCAATCAGATAAGGAACTTCATGTTCGACAAGGTAGTCGATTGTTACATGATAAAAGTCTGCTAGTGTTAGTAATGTTTTTAAATCGGGTTCATTTCTTCCTGATTCATAATAGCCATAAGCAACTGCAGATTTATTAATCTTTTTTGCAATATCTTCTTGTGTTAGATTGTTTTTTAATCTTAGTTCTTTTAATCTCATTTTTTTTACCTCCTATTATGTAAAATAACATTTTATGAATAAATTTTCAATATTTATAAAAAAAAATTAAAAAATCTAATTTTTTGTTATAATTTTGTTTGACATTCTAACAATTTGTTGTTATACTTAAGGTGTAATCTAACAAATTGTTAGATTGAAGGGAGGTTCAAAATGATTTTACACATGGCAAAATTTTTCATCGGTGCGCGACAAGTAAGTTACAGTCGATTTATGCAAGAAATTAAATTTAAAGAAAGAATGGAGGAAAAGAGAAATGAAAAAGTATTTGGTTAAAACAAAAAATGCATGTTATGAATGCCCAGACCTATCGTCTATGCTTAGAAAGGTAACTGCTTTCAAAGTTGCTGGGATTGAATACCAAGTAATTGGAGTGTGATATGGGCGCAATAAAGGATTTGATATTAGAGTGTGATTCTCTTCGAAAATCAAATAAGAGATTGCTTAAAGAGAATGCGCGTCTAAAAGAAAGACTTTTAAAGGTAGATTCTTCATTGCCTTATTAAATGACTATGGTGGCGAAATTCTCAAACAAACGCGGGGTTAAGCATGAATGACATATATTAAACTCCTATAGGTACTGATTAGCTTTTTCCACAACGCCTCCTACCCTGAACTGATTTAGTGCTGTCTGTTCATCCTGGGGTTGAAGTCCCCAGGCCATAGTCCATTATTACTAGATTAAAAGTCGATAACTAGATTACAAAAATTTAATTAAAAGGAGTTATTTTTGGCTGTTAAATTAAAATCGGGATTTATTTTGCGCAATCCGTCAGAAAAAGCGAAAAGATATGCTCGGCAGATGAAAAGTGGTGTTGTTCGTGAGACAAATAGACCTTTGACAACAACCGATATGGCATATAGAGCTGGCTATCTTGCTGCTAGAAGAGATAATGCAAAGGCCTATAATTCCCAATTTAAATAAAAATTTTCGACGTCGCAAAAATTTTAGCGTTCGTCTTCTTCTGCATACCTCCGCGTTCGCGTTGGGTGCAGAAAAATACAATTTAATAAACTGTAAGTCGAGGCAATGCGTCCCCGCACATAATCAATAGTTTAAGTTGGTTTTTGTAAAGATTTACTGTGAAAATTTAAAAAGATATTAATAAATTAAATTTTGAAAAGTTAAAAGTGAGGAAATTAAAAATGTTAGAAAATAAACCTATTAGAGAAATCGGAATGATTATTGCAAAAAGTTTTACGAAAGCAAGAGAGGCTGGTGTAAGTTTTGATGGTTCGAGAAAATGGGAGGCTAAGCCTGAAGAGTATTATTTTGATGTAATTTCGTGTGATGAAGATGATTTCGATAAAATTACAGGAATTCCAAATGGTGTTCGTTTAAAATACAACGTTGACAAGGAAACATATGACAAAGCTAAATTTGGTGATTGGGTACGAGTAAAATATATTCTTTCTAACAAATATGAAAATGGAAAGAATACTGGTGAATTGGTTCCTAGACCTGAGTCATGTGTTTTGGTAGAAAAAAATAAATAGGGAGATAAAAAATAAATGGTTAGATATAATTACGGCTCGCCTACATGGTTGAAAGTGATTAGTTATGTTGTATTGTCTGTTTTTGTTCTTGCAGCATTGTTCTGCCTTGCAGTGTTGATTTATGGTGGTTGTGAAGGCACGACCTTTGTTGAAACACTGCAAACCTGGTTCACTCCAGATAAATTGGAAGAAGGTGCTGAAGCTGTTCAACAGACAACAACCGTGTTGCATTTTATTAAATAATTTCAATAAATAAAGGGGGTTGGGGGATTTCCCCTTTTCTCCTTTATTTTTTTTATTAAAAGTCGAAAAAGGAAACATTTTTTATGATAAAAATAATATTTAAAATATTGATTTTAATAATATTGCTAGCAAGTTTTGGTTTATTCATAAAAGGTGTTATTTGAGGTTAAAATTATGAGTAAAGGAAAAATTGTTGGAATAATTGCGCTTGTTTTGGTTTTAACTCTCTGTCTTGGTGTCATTTTCTGGTATGCCTATATTGCAGTTTTTGGCAAAGAAAAATTTGTAACTAACACATTTTATGTTGGAGAGCTTGAAAATGCTTCTGGCGAGACTCGCAATATAATTGAGGTTCAATATAATCAAAACGCAGATGGTCAAGGTCTTGAATTGTTTGAGGTTAAAATTAATGGTTTTACTGACGGTTCTCAAACAGATTTTTATTCACAAGGCGTCCAATATGTTGCTGATTCTCCTACTGATAAAATAAAGTGGTTCACTATTAAAGATTATTTTCAAGTCTTAAAAGGATCTTTTTCAGATTTTGGTATTTCTGGTGTAGATGAGTTTGAATCACTTATTGGAAATATGAATTCTGTTTCTGATCGTTTTTGGCAAACTGGAGCATTGTTTTGGTATAAAGAATGGATTGCTCGTTATATGTCCCCAACTATTTTTGAAGGTGCTTCCAGATATAATTATCAGCAATTTTCTAATGATGATACAACAGGTTCTTCTAATCCATTAACAGAAGACTCTTATATTATTGCTAATTTTGGTGGTGAAGAAGACCCTGTGTATATTCAATTTAAAGGCGCCGATTATGTTTCAGCTTCTGATTTTTCGGGGCCTGAAGATTTTGAAGGTGACAAGAATGCAGTTGTTAATGCAGGTAGAAATAATTTTTATAACAATTACAATGTTGACTATCTTGCTTATATTTTATATGAGCAAATTCAAGCTTTACCTGCTGGCACAAATGGCACTTATGTATTTGAATTTGCAGATATTTTTAACTATTACGGTTCAGAAGATGATATGACAAGTGGCGTTCAGCTTAACCAAGAAGACAGTTTGAAAGTTAAACAAAATATGCGTTCATATTATTCAATTAAAGTGACTGTTTCTGCAAATGGCGCAAAGAATGCTCAAGATAGCATGTTTGGTGTTCTGCATGGTAGTTCTACATATTCACTTGATGGTTCAGGTTCATCCTCTGGTGATTATTTTGCAGGCCGACAATTGATAAATGTTGATATATATGATTTTGATTATGTTAAGGTAATTGACAATAAGTTTGCGCTAAAACTTAAACAAGAATTTAAAGACATTTATTTGTCAAAATCAAATTCAATTATTTTATCAATTTTTATTGATGAAACTGCCCTTTCTGAACTAGGAATGACTTTTGTTGGTTTTACAGCTGATTCTGGTCTGTCAGATTTTATGGTTCTTTCAGTCGAAAGTTCTTCAGGGCCTATTGAATTGGAGGTAGCCTAATGTTGTCATTATTATTTGATACTCAATTTTGGTATGACGTTCTTCTCGTAATTTGCATTATCGGTTTAATTATTCTTTGTGTAAAAGTTAAGGGCGCACGTGTATTTGTATTTTCGCTTTTAGGCATCGGCCTTATCGGTATTACTGGTTATTGTGGTGTTGAACTGAATAACTATTATAATGCAGAGGGCGGCATTTATGGCTATATTTCCGGTATAATTTTGCCTGACCAAAAAGTTGATACTGACAATAAATTTTCTTTGACATTAAACAATTTGGTTCTTCAGCAAGAATTAAACGATAGATATTCAACAACGATTTATCTTGACGATTCCATTAAATTGGATGAAACTGCAAACTATGGATTGTTTGTAAATGAAATTTATTGTCCAGCAACAATCTCTTCAGATTTTGTCCTTGGTAGCTATTCTTACACTTTTATGGATGCAGAATTGGACGAACTTTTAAGCGATACTTTGCATTTTCAATTTGCTTTTTATGATAAAGGTGCAGAGCTTAAGCTTTATACTGATGGTGGACAAACTGCAGTAGATTATTGGAATAAATATTTTTCAAGAAACACAATGGTCGTTTCAGTTGAGCAAACTGATATTGTCAGTGATAGTTCTATTGAAGAAGGCAGTGGTGATGTGAGTGATTTCAAGGTTGTTAACTACTATTATGAAGACGAACTTGTTCTTAAGCAAGTGTATAAGGTTGGATCAACAATCACCCCTCCTATTCGTGTTCCTGGTATAGATGTCGGCATTTTAGTTGAGACATGGCTTACAGCTGATGGTTCAGTTTTTGATTTTTCAACTAAAATCACTGAAGATTTAAATTTGTATGTTGGTGAAATTGAAGAGTCTTTGAACATTATTAAGTTTATTTCATCATCTGATGGTAGTATTGACAATCAAAATTCAGGAATAAAATTTAATGTGATAAGTAAAGATATAGGTTCTGTTACTGGAGAGTATACTTCAGAAATGACTATTCAAGCTAAGAGATACAATAGTATAGTTGTTGAGGCGAATATTCGCTATATGTTTGATTTTACTGATTTTGTTAATAGTCTTTATGTTTATGGTGATGATGGATATATTAAAGACCAGATTAAGCTAATAAGCGCAGGTTCAAGATACCCTATGGACAGTGGTTTTAGTTATTTCGTTCAATTTGAAATTCCGAATATTAATCATGATGCAACAATAGTTTTAAAATCTGAACAAAAAGTATATGACTTAGCGCTTGGCTATTATGATTCAACAGATACTTATAGAACGATCGTCTTAGAAGATGCTTATTATTATGGTTGCACTTTAGATTTAAATACTTTGTTAAACACATCTCAAAAAGAAGCTTTGACTTCTGCTCGTTCTAGTGGTGCAAAATTTAATGGTCTTTCTACTGGACAGATTGATGGTCAAGGAGTAAAGTTCTTTGATAGAAATTTAAATAGTTTAAGACCATTAACATTAGATGCTCTTTCATTTAACGGCATTGATTACGATTTTGGTGATAATTTTAATCCAAATACTCAAACCTTTACAATTTATGCCGTTTATAACGTTAATATTTGAGGTGAAACATGAAGAAAATATTTTTTAGTATATTTATTTTGGCTATGACTGCATGTTTGGCTTTTGGGTCGGCTTTTATAATAAAAGACTGGGATGTTCTTTTTGACTCTTCTCAAATTGAGCAACCTGTTCCTGATTCTCCAGGCGAGACTCCAGAAGAACCAGAAGAACCAGAAGAACCTGTTGAAAAAGTTGAAATTACAGATTGGATCTTTAGTGAAAATGTTCTTGGGCAATATATAGGAACTGAAACTGAAATCTCAAATATTCCAACAAGTTATTCACAAGAAGAACATGTTTCTAGAACTGTTGAAATAAAAAATGAAGAAGAATTTTATAGTTTTGTCGAGGAATTTTCAGCGTCAGAATTTGCTTATCAAATCCCTATTCGAGTTACATATTTGAATTTAGATTTGGTTAAAACTTATGAAAATTTTGCTATTTTTATGAATGATTTTGAGGTTTTGGCTGTTGAAAATAATGTTGAAGATTTGTATTTGTGCAAATTTGAAGAACTAGACAATACTTTTTATGAAGGTTCTGATTATAAAATTGATACTTTAGGTGCAATGACTTTTTACTTTTCAAACTCTACGGCAATTGACCTTCCTTCTGAAATAACAAAATTTAATGCAATCATGATGCCTGAAACTTTAAAGTCTTTAACTATTCGCAGCGATACTGTTTTAACTCGCGCAATGAATAATACTTTAGGTTTTGACGACCCTGTTGATTATACCATTTATGTACCTGAAAATTTGGTTGAGGGGTATAAAACAACATACCCTCGTATTGCTGATAGTGTATTTCCAATAGGTTATGAGGCTCCTGAAGAAATGCCTTTACCGTATGTAATTGAAGATGGTGTAATAACTGCTTATACTGGTTCTGAAACTGAGGTTGTGATTCCTGCAACTTATTCTCTTTCTTCTGCAGGACAGGCTATTGAAGGTTCTGATTATACAATTACAGAGATTGGTGATGAGGTGTTTGAAAAATCAACTATTGAAAAAATAGATATGTCAAACTCTTCAATTTTAAAATTGGGCAATTCTTGTTTTTATGGTTCAAAGTCATTAAACACTGTAGTATTATCAAATTATTTAACAACAATAGGCGACTCTTGTTTTTATGAAACTGCAATTAAAACAATAGATATGCCTGATACTGTAGTAGAAATAGGCGATTTTGCATTTTTCTGGTGCTCATATTTAAATTCTGTAACCTTATCAAATAGTTTGGAAAGTTTGCCTCGTTCATGTTTTGGCCTGTGTTCTTCATTAACTACAATTGTATTACCTGAAAGTATTAATTCATTGGGAGAAGGTTGTTTTGCTACCTCATCGCTTTCTTCTATTAATTTCCCAGATGCTTTAACTGGTTTACCAACTGATTGTTTTAATGCTTGTGATTTTGTTGAAATTGATTTATCTGATTCAAAAATTACTACTTTAGGTGAACGTTGTTTTGCCAACAATGAACTTTTGACTAATATTATTTTAAATGATTCTATTACTGAATTGCCAAAAATGTGTTTTTATCGTTGTTCTGCTTTAAGTTCTTATGAAATTCCTTCAACTATAACTGCTTTCGGTGATCAGTGTTTTGATGATTGTTCATCTTTGAGCTCTATAATAATTCCTTCGTCTGTTCGTTCTTGGGGAAATTATGCTTTTGCTAATTGCGAATCTTTGTCTTATGTTGAGATATCATATAGACCTAGCCGTTTGCCAACTCGTTTGTTTTCTTATTCTGTAAATACAGTTGTTTTTAATGATAGTAGTTTTTATTATGATTTTTACCCTGATTATACTGATTATCAATTGTTTAAAAATCCTTCAGTTGTTAAATTTAAGTCATCAGTAGATAATGGCTCGAATTCTTGGCTTAATGAAAATTATGTTAAAACTGTTGAGGGAGATTACAATGTTTATACTAGGATTGCGTAAATGATAACAATCATATGTGGTATACCGGGTGCTGGTAAGACATCGTGTTTGACATATAAACTTGTTGAGCGAATGTGCGAGTATGGACTTGAAGACTATTTTAATCTCAAGCACGAGCTTGTAAAACTTAGACAAGGTGGTTTTCCTAATGTGGACTTGCCACCTCAAAAGCACCTATGCTTTGCTGATTATTCAGTAAAGGTAAATAATAGACTTCAAGTATATTATGTAGACGGCTTTCAAATAGCACTTGATAACCCATATTTTGAAACACAGTTTATTCCACCATATTCAACTATTTTCTTAGACGAAGCTCAAAAATATTATGATAGCCGTATGTCAAAATATATTCGAGAAGAAGTATATCGTTGGTATCAATTACATAGACACAATGATTATAACATCTTTATGGCTTGCCAAAGACTTGGCAATATAGACCTTAATATTCGTTCTATTGCTGAAAGATTTTGGGTTGTTGATAACATTGATGTCAAAGAAAATCAATATGGAATAGTTGAAAAAGTGACTTGGACTATACGAGAGTTTTTCTCTTGTGATACAGCTGAAAGCTATATGCTTGCAAAAGAGAAAAACGAAAATAAAGATATAGGAAAAGTTCTTATTATTGAAACTGACTATCCAATATTTGATTACTATGATAGCAAAGGTTGTCGCCCTGCCTTCTATGCTGGCAAGTATACCAATGGCTTTGACTATTATACAGAAGATGGCTATCAATTTACGCTTGAAAGTTATGTAGAGTTTAATAATACTCATTATTTTGTCGCACCACGTGGATATTATAAAAACAGTGAATATGACAAACAAATTTTAAAAAACATAGGAGTTATATAGTATGGAAATCAAAAATTATAGTGATTTAACAGACTTTGTCTCAAATGAGAATTTAAAGACACAAGAAAACTTTGGTGCAAAGAAAGCTTCCGAAACTATGATGAAGTTTATGGAAGATAATTTAATTAAATATGTAAAGCTTTATGATAAACCGCTATATCGAAGAGAAAAAAGAAAGATCGCTTTTGATGAAGCTGTAGACACTATTCCCCACGGATTTGTTTGGAAGTTCTTTCACTCTTCATTATGGCGAAAGATTAAACCTTTTCAACAAGAATTCTTGGAACAAACAAAAAAAATAAAGAAGCCACCAAGAATGGCAGAAGCGGAAAGACGAGCTAAGAAAGAGCCAAAGACTTTATTTCCAGAGATTGTAAAGACTGTTTCTCCACCCGCTCCAGCCGATAATGAACTTGATTAGGTCATAATCATAACTATGTGGGTATGTGGATTACTCTCCTGGAGAGTTATCCACATATCCAGTCAACTGTGGTAATGTGTGTAAACTCAAGATAAAATTTTGTCTTTAATGACAGTTTGTGAGTTTTCCATCATTTCCACGGTTGACCGTAAGCATAGTGGTAATGTTGGGAATGTGGTAAAGTCAACGACTTTTCCATATTTCCACATTACATAGTCCTTGTGAAAAACTATGGACTTTAAATCCAATTTAATGCACGCAAGCCCCACACTCTTGTGGGCTTGCGTGGAGTGTTTACTTGACAATAATAACACTTATCGGAAAATATTTTATAAAGGAGTAAAAAATGTATAGATTATATAATTCATATACTGACGAAATTGTTAGTTTTAGAACAAAAACTGGTTTAAAGAGATATTTAAATGGTAAGAGTAAAAAATCAAAGCCTGTTCCTCGTGGTTTTGTATCTCAAGGTTATGGTAAAGATTATAAAAGAAAAGAAATTTACAATAATGAGATTTTTAAATAATATAGCAATTATTTAATTTCTTAATTGTTTGTAAAGTATTAAAAAAATTATAACTTAAAAGGAGTTATTTTTATGGGAGGAATTTTAGGTTATAATTTATATTCGAAAGAAAGAATTTATAAAAATGAGACATTAATGTCTTTTTACTTTCAACCGAATAGAAAAATTATAAAAAAGTGGGTCCCCTACACTTTAAGCTCTGGGGAAATTGTTCAACGCAATATTGATACAGGTGAAATTCGTAATTACAAAAAACGTACTATCTTAGCATCAAAAACAGCTAGCTTAAATCGAACAGTCATTTTAATGAATACGATTTTGAACATGAATGACTTTGATTGGTTTTTTACGATCACTTTTGATAAACAGAAGATTGATAGAACAAACGAGTCTGCAGTATTTGATTGTTATGTTAAATATGTTAATAATTTAAAAAAGCAATTCCCCTCCTTTGCTTATATGACTTTTCCTGAACGCCATGAAGATGGTTGCTTTCATTTACATATGCTTGTAACTGGTCTTACACCAAAGCAAATGGGACTTGTCAACTCTGGTAAAGTTTGTTGCCACTGGGCCAAAAAGCGTAATAAATATGGAATACTAGAAGGTTTGGGTTATTGTTGTAAAAATTATTTTGAAAAAACAAAACATTTACACGAACTTAAAGAAACTGATGGAGAGCCTATTTATAATGCAACCTCTTTTGCTTATGGTTTTACAACTGTTTCTAGAATTTGCAGTCGTGAGCGTTGCAACTCTTATGTTAAAAAATATGTTGAGAAAGCTTTAGGCTCTACTGAAAAGTTTAAGAAGCGTTTTTATTATTCTTCAAATTTGAAGGTTCCTGATATAGTTAAAAAACTTATTGGAGCTGACTTTGAAAAACCTTTAAATTTGAAATATGATGCTATTGAAGAAATTGATAAAAATATCTATATCGATAATGCAAAAGGTCAACCTTATGTAAGTGATTATAATGTTCTTCAAATAAAAATAGATAATGCAATTAAAAAAGACCTTGACAAAGGTCTAATTCCTCTCGATATTGATTTGAGCAAAATATTTAAAAATTATAATCAAGCAACTATGTTTGATTAAAATGTAGGAGAAATATGAGTAAAAAATATTTAAGAAAAAATGAATTTAGAATGGATATAAATCCTAATCATTTTGGGAAAGAAAAAGAGCCTCACCCCGCTTATATATCTGCTAAACATAAACATATGTTTAAAGCAAATTCTATTACGCATGCTCAAAAAATTAATGATGGTTTTGATACGCATGATATAGGTGAAAATCCGGATAAACTTAGTAAAGATAAAAGGCGAACAAGAATAAGTCCACCTTTCTGGCAAAAAGAAGAGCAATTTGGAAGAGAAAAATTAAATAACTTTAGATTTTCAAAGGAAACTCGAAAGAAGATTAAGAAATATAATAAAAGATTTAAATAAAAAAAAATCAACCCGTGTAGCGTCACCGCTTGATAAAATGCCTTTTGGGCTTGGTTGATTTCATTGTTATTATATTTTAAAAATTTAAAAAAGTCAATACTTTTTATAAAATTTTTATGGAGGAATAAAAACATGGCATTTTTTAAAAAGAAACATAAAAAGCTTGCTCTGAGTTCTTCAAAAGAGCAACTTGAGAAAGCTTATCATAAAAGTGAGGCCAAATTGAAAATAGCTTCAAAGACTGGCAATGAGAAATTGTTAAGTTCTGCAATGCAAGAACATGGTTGCTATGAGTATGCTTTGTTGTATAAAGAAACACCTGAATATTTAAGAGAGAAGAGACGCCTTCTCTTAAAAAGAAAATAAATTATGGAGGAAAAATGAAAGAAATTAAACTATATATATATAAGTTTCCAGAGAGCTGGAGTGAGAAGATGATGAGTAAGAAAGAAAAAGCAATAAGAGAATATTTGCAAACGCTAACAAAAGACCGCGTAATTGAACTTTGTTTGCAATATATATATGATAAAAATGTTGTAGAAACTCAACTTGAAGAAAAAGACAAAGTGATTAGCAAATTACAAACAAGCCAGCGAGATAAAACTCAACTCGCAATACAAGAACTTGAAAAAGTGGAAGAATTGATTTTGAAAATAGATAATAACCATAGAGAAATTAAAACATTGAAAAATGGTTATAGCACTCTTTATATAGATAGCCCAACGGTTATGTTTATAATCGACCAGCAAATTAAAGAGTTAAGCGGAGGTAAAGATGGAAAATTTTAAAATGATTGAAGAATATGATTTTGATTTAAAACCTTATGATCATGATTGCTCTGAAGGTATTAAATTGTTAAATGATTATTTGAAGAAAATTAATAAGATATATGCAAAAGGTCAAAATGCTTTTGCTGAGCTTTGTTTCTATGTTTATAAAGTTCGAGAGTTGTTTAAAAATTATAGTCTTACATATTATAATCGATTTGTTACTAAGAAAAATGAATATGTGTTCTTTGAAAATATTATGCAAGGGCTCGGATTAGATGAAACAGCAGTTAGCAGACTTTGTAGTTGTTATGAGAAATTTGTTGAACAAGAAACTGACAAGCCTGTAATACTTGAAGAATTTTTCGGTTTTTCAAAGTCAAAACTTTTTGAGCTTTTAACAGTAGATACTGATCAGTTGAAGGTTGATATTAAAAACAATGTTCTTCGACCTGATATGTCTGTTCTTTCAATTCGACAATATGTTAAAAATTATAAAGCGCAACAGAATCAGAAAAAGAAATTATTTGAGGATGAGGAAGAAGAGCAGAAGGAGCCTATTAATGAGGATGATATTCCCCCTGCTTATGATCCAAAGCAACATTATGATTTTTCGTATTTTGAAGATAAGACAAAAGCTCAACTTTTAAATATTGTTTGGCAACTCCAAACTGAGTATGAAAAGCTTAAGAAAAAGGTAAAATAAAAACAAGGCGTTTTATTCGCCTTGCTTTTTTGTTATTTCAATATCTTCTATGGTATATGTTGTTGTTATTGGTTCATTTCTTAATCTTTGTCTTTCCATTTCTCTGATTTTTTCTTCATGCCTTATTTTATCATTTCTTTCTGCGATTTCAATTAGCTCTTTATATGGTTTTAATTTTTGAAAAAATATTACAATATTTATTATTAATATGAGAAACGTTATAATGCTTAAACATAAAAAGGTTACTATTAAATCAGGATTTTGATATTTATTTATTAAACCAGGAAATAAATTTGCATATTCATTATATTGTTGTGATTCGTAAAGTAAGCAAAATATAAAGCATAGAAATAGTATAACTGGTATAATGATTAATAAGCTATATTTTAATTTTTGAACTTTGTATATTTGTTTTGCTTCTTTTGTTTCTACATCGTCTGATAGAGTAATGTTTTTTATTTTTAAAGTTTTCATTATTGTGCTCCTGTTTGTATTATAAAATATTATTTTGATTTAGTCAATTATAATTAGAAAAAGGCAAAATAAAAAACTAGTAAAATTTACTAGTTTTTGAAACAATAAAGAAATTTTTCTACCTTTTTGTTACCTCCTTTTTGGTGTCAAAATTGGTGTCAAAACACAATTTTTGAAGGTGGCAAAATCGCTACATCCCTTTATTTATAATGGTTGCGGGAGTTGGATTTGAACCAACGACCTTCGGGTTATGAGCCCGACGAGCTTCCGAGCTGCTCTATCCCGCGACATCTCTTGTCAATTGACAAGATCTATTATATGCAATTTCTTACGCTTTGTCAACACTTTTTTCTTTTTTTAATAGAAAAATATTGAACTTATTATGCATATCATCGAAAGTCCAAACACAATGCGTGAAATAATTTGAATGGTTTTATATTTTCCAAAATAACCGCGCATGAAATATCGCGCAAACAAAAGCACCGCCCCAACGAGATATAGCACAGCAGAAATCAAATGTGTGCTTGAGATAACGCTTGAGAATGAGCAACCTAAAATCACACCGCCAAACAAAAACTCAACAAAGCAAATGATCTTTTTTGTCAGAGTGCAATCTTTTGAAACAACAAAAACAGTAAAACCAAAGCCTGCCCCAAGCAAAAAGCCACCAAGAAGACCGTAAAATGTGAAAGGCGCAAGTGAAATGCTTCCAAGCACAAGCAAAACTAGAGAGCCGATATTGAGCAAGCCCTTTAATATCATTTCTGCCTTGGTGTGTTTTGCGCAAGCCTCGGTTGCCACATAAAAGGCAATTGCAATGCAGAGAGAAAGATATAGCGCGTTATAGTTTGAAACTAGGTTTCCGCTGATGATTGCAAACACAAGAAATGAAAGCGGTGTGACAATATTAAAGATAAGGCCAGAAGGTTTTTCTCTGTCCTGAAAAAATCCATTTAGAATAGCAAGCGCAAAGCAAGCAACTGCCATGATTATAAAAATTGCCAAATTCATAGTTATATTGTAACCAAAAACGACAAATTTTCAAAATGTTTTTATTAAAAAAAGAAAATTCATCAATTTTCTTTCTTTTTATATATTTTTTCGATTGTATTTTCCTGCAAAACAGCCTTTTGCATTTTTGCAGTCAAATTGGATTTTACAAATCCACCCTCTTGCAACAGCTCAAGTGCTTTGTTGATCTTTGCTTTTGCCAAACTGTTTGTGTTGATGCTTGAGCGAAAAACAATATAGCGTTGATAAAAAAATTCGGTGACAAAGTTGATTATCATCATAAGAGCCTCAACAAGAAGCCCATTCCAGCCAGCGTTTTCAAGTGCCTGCCCTCCAAAAGCTGAAGCTGGCGTGAAAACAACATAATAGGCAAGCACCAGCGTCATTGCAATTGGCACATTGTTTGCCGATTTGAAAGTAAATTTTCGATTGAAAGTGAAATTCCAAATCACTGACAAGACAACTGAAATGATGTGAGGTCCCCAAAAGCTGTCCCATCCAAAAGCCTCCGTCATCAAAGTGAAGCTTCCAAACTGAATAACACCTGCAGAAATTGAAAACAAAAGAAATTTGATAAATCTGAAAAATTCTTGTTTTCTGTTTTCCTTCACCTCTTTTTCAAGAGTTTCATTCTGTTGAGCATTTTCGCTCGCCTGATAAGCCTTTTCGTCTGCAACTTTTACTTCGTCAGTTTTTGCCATTTGCTCCAAATTTTCTTCTTTTTTCATAATTTTTCCTTTCAATAGCACAAATATATCACAATTTCGCCATATTTCCAAACTTTTTAGCCCAATTTTAGCACAAAATGTTTTTCTTGAGGGTTTTATCGTTTTAACTTTTCTGCCTAAAATATGCCCAATTTTTGCCCAAAACGCTTGTTTTTTTTATGATTATATTATATAATATAGTATATATATTATATATAATAGGGGTTGTTATGGAAGATAAAGAGCAAATCGAACTTGAAGAGAAGGAAATCGGAAAGTCAAACAAATATGATGCAAGTGACATTCAGGTGCTTGAAGGGCTTGAGCCTGTCAGAAAGCGTCCTGGCATGTATATCGGTTCAACTGATGAGCATGGTCTTCATCACCTTGTCACCGAAGTTGTTGACAACTCTATCGACGAAGCGCTTGCTGGATACTGCACAAAAATTGAAGTGACCCTCAACTTTGATGGGTCTTGTTCTGTTGCCGACAATGGTCGAGGCATTCCAACAGGAATAATTCCAAAGGAAGGCAAAAGCGCGGTTGAGGTTGTGCTTACAAAACTTCACGCTGGCGGAAAATTTGGTGGAGAAGGCTACAAAATCTCCGGCGGTCTTCATGGCGTCGGTGTATCCTGCGTTAACGCTCTTTCAAAATATATGAGAGCTGATGTCTATCAAAATGGACAGCACTATCAGATTGAATTTTCTCGCGGAAAGGTGCTTTCACCTCTCACCGTTTTGGGCCCAACCGACAAACGCGGAACAACAATCACCTTCTTGCCAGACGATGAAATTTTTGAAACGGTTGACTTCAATTTTGACATCATGAAAAACCGCTTTAGAGAAATCGCTTTCTTAAACAAAGGGCTTGTTATCACACTTGAAGACAAACGCGAAGGTCAAGAGCGCAAGGAAGAGTTTGAATTTAAAGGCGGTATTGTTGAGTTTGTTGACTATCTTAACAAAAACCGCGAAACGCTTCTTGCCTACCCTGTTTACTTCAACAAATTTAACAGAAACAGCAAGGGCGAACTTGAAAATGAAATTGAAGTTTGCTTTCAATTCAACGAAGGCTACAGCGAAATCATAAACGCCTATGCAAACAATATCAACACAGAGGAAGGTGGAACTCACCTTGACGGCTTTAAGTCTGGCCTTACAAAAGTTATCAATGACTATGCTGTTAAAAACAAGATTATCAAGGAAAGCGAAAAGCTTTCTGGTGAAGACTGCAGAGAAGGCATAACCGCCGTCATAAGCGTTAAGTTGAGAAACCCTCAGTTTGAAGGTCAGACCAAAACCAAACTTGGCAACAGCGAAATGAGAACAATCGTCTATAAAGCTGTTGTGGAAGAATTTGGCGACTATCTTGAGCAACACCCTGGCGAAGCCAAAAACCTTATTATGAAATCAATCACCGCTCAGAGAGCAAGAGATGCCGCAAGAAATGCAAGAGAGCTTACAAGACGCAAAAGCATTCTTGAAAGCACAACACTTCCTGGCAAACTTGCTGACTGCAGTGAAAAAGACAGGCGCTTCTGTGAAATCTATCTTGTCGAAGGTGACTCAGCTGGTGGTACTGCCAAAACTGGAAGAGACAGACGCTTCCAAGCTGTTTTGCCTCTTCGTGGTAAAATTTTGAATGTTGAAAAAGCGCGCCTTAACAAAATTCTTGAAAATCAAGAAATCAAAATGATGATAACCGCATTTGGAACTGGTATTGGACAAGACTTCAATATGGACAAACTGCGCTATGACAAAATCATTTGTATGAGCGATGCCGATGTTGACGGAGCGCATATTCGAATTTTGCTTTTAACCTTCTTCTTCCGCTTTATGCGACCACTTTTGGAAGAAGGTCATGTATACGCAGCAAAGCCACCTCTTTATAAGGTGACAAAAAACAAAGAAGACTTCTATTTCTATTCTGACCAAGAGCTTGAAGAATGGTATCAAACAAACGGCAGAAAGGGCTGTGCACAACAGAGATACAAAGGTCTTGGTGAAATGAATGCGACTCAGCTTTGGGACACAACAATGAACCCTGAAAGCAGAATTCTCATTCAACTGACAATTGAAGACGCTATTGAAGCTGAAAAGATGTTCAACGACCTGATGGGCGAAGACGTAGAGCTCAGACGAAAGTTTATTCAAGAAAACGCAACTCTTGTAAGCCCTGACGATATCGACGCGTAAAAATTTTTAAAGCATCAGCAGATGCTTGGAGGAATTATGGATAAAAACGATAACAAAAAATCTTTGGAAGAGATTTTGGCAAATTCAAAAATAGAAAAAGTTGACACGGTTGACAACTTAAAGCATAGTTTTATTTCCTATGCAATGGCTGTCAATGTTTCGCGTGCCATTCCAGATGTGCGAGATGGGCTGAAGCCTGTTCATCGTCGAATTTTGTATGGAATGGGCGAAATGAACAACTTCTATGACAAGCCAACCAAAAAGTCGGCACGTATTGTGGGTGACGTTATGGGTAAATATCACCCACATGGCGACAGCTCGGTTTACGACGCAATGGTGCGCCTTGCCCAAGACTTTTCAATAAGATACCCTCTTGTTGACGGACAAGGCAACTTTGGTTCTGTTGACGGCGACCCACCTGCTGCATCGCGTTACACTGAAGCCAGACTTTCAAAGATTGCATCTCTTATGCTTGAAGATATTGACAAGGAAACTGTCAATTTCTATCCAAACTTTGACAACACCCTTATGCAACCTTCTGTTCTTCCAGCAAAAATACCAAATTTGCTTATCAATGGCGCTGACGGTATTGCTGTTGGTATGGCGACAAACATTCCTCCACACAACTTGACAGAGGTTTTGAATGGCTTGCAAGCCATGATTGACAACCCTGACATTGATATTGACGAACTTATCAAATACATTCCAGCGCCTGATTTTCCAACGGGCGGAATTATCATGGGCAGAACTGCTGTAAAACATGCATACAAAACAGGCAGAGGCGGAATTGTCGTTCGTGGTAAAGCCGAAATTGAAGAGCTTTTAAATGGAAGAAGCCGAATTGTTATCACAGAGCTTCCTTATCAAGTCAACAAAGCGCAATTTATCATTCAAATGGCTGACCAGGTCAAGAACAAACGCCTTGAAGGCATCAGTGACATCAAGGAAGAGTCTGACAGACATGGTATGAGAATTGTTGTTGATGTAAAGAAAGATGCCAATGCTCAAGTTGTTTTGAACTCACTTTACAAAAACACTCAACTTCAAAAGGGCTCAGGCATCATTATGCTTGCCCTTGTCAATGGACAGCCTCGCATTTTAAACCTTAAAGAAATGCTCTACTACTACCTTGAGCATCAAAAGGAAGTTTTAGCACGCAAAACACAATTTGACCTTAACAAAGCACGCGAGCGTGAACATATTGTTCGCGGTCTTGTTATCGCCCTTGCAAACATTGATGAGGTTATCAGAATTATCAAAAATTCTGACGATAAGCAAGACGCCTGTGAAAAACTTATTGAAAATTTTGAACTTGACGAAATTCAAGCAAATGCAATCCTTGAGATGAAGCTTTCTCGCCTCACCTCACTTGAAGTTGAAAAGTTAAATGAAGAACTTGCCTCACTTGAAGCAACAATCAAAGACCTTGAAGACATTCTTGCAAATCCTAACCGCATTCTTCAAATTCTGAGAGACAATTTTGAACAAATCAAAAATGATTTTGGCGATGAAAGACGCACTGAAATCAGCCTCGATGCAGGCGGAATTGACATTGCCGACCTTATTCCTGAAGAAGATGTTGTCATTTCAATGACAAACCAAGGCTATATCAAGAGAATGAGCGCAAGCGAATATAAATCTCAAAAACGCGGTGGCGTGGGCGTGACCGCTCACAAGACAAAGGATGAAGACTTTGTAAAAGACATCTTTGCAACATCCTCTCATGACGAGCTTTTGTTCTTTACAAACAAAGGCAAAGTTTATTCTTTGTTTGCCTATGAAGTGCCTGAAGCGCAAAGAACGGCAAAAGGCCGAGCAATGATAAATCTGTTGATGCTTAGTGAAGGCGAAAAGGTTACAACAATCATTCCTCGCAACAAAGATGCAAATGGCTATCTTATTATGGGAACAAAAAGCGGGCTTATCAAAAAGACCAAGCTTGAAGAGTTTTCATCCATCCGCAAAGTTGGAAAGATTGCAATCAAACTTGTCGATGACGACGAGCTTATCGGAGTTGAAGTTTCAAACGGCGAAGACGACATTTTGGTTGCTTCACATGAAGGAAAAGCAATCAGATTTAGTGAAAAAGATGTTCGTGCGGTTGGCAGAGACAGCCAAGGCGTGAGAAGCTTGAAACTTGGAAACGACGACTATATTGTTGACATGGCAATCATAAAACCAGGCTCTCAAATTATCACAATTTCAGAAAATGGTTATGGAAAGCGCTCTGATGTTGACGAATATCGTCTGCAATCTCGTGGCGGAAAAGGCGTTAAAGCTGGCATTTTCAACGAAAAAACAGGCAAACTTGTTGCACTAAGACAATCTGTAGAAGATGAAGACATCTTGCTTATTGCCGACAATGGCGTGATTATACGAACTGCTATTGACCAAATCAGTTCACTCTCAAGAGTAAGTCAAGGCGTAAGACTTATGCGCCTTAAAGGAGACACTAAGATTGTTGGCGTTGCACTCACCGCAAAGGAAAGTGATAACGGCGCGCCACAAGAAGAAAATGCCGAAACTTTGAATGAAGAAGAAAATGACAGCACTCCAAGCGAAGAAATGTTAATTGAAACCGAAAGCTCAGAGGTGCAAACAGAAGAAGAATAAAGGCTAAGGAGGGAATATGGAAGAATTTGAACTAAATCATTTGTCAGCAACAATAAAGGTTATCAACAAAAAGATTGAAAAGGCACAGATTGAACTTGCTGACCTTAAACGACTTTTTGAAGAAAAGAGGCTGGAGCTTGGCAACAACTTCTATGAATACAAACAAGGACAGGACTTGTCAGGAACCTTCACCTCAATGTCTCAAATTGAAGAACAACAGCTGGGGCTAGAAAAGGAAATTTCTAAACTTAGAAATCAAAACAACAGCCCATATTTTGCAAGGATTGATTTTCAAACCTCTTCCGCCCTGCAAAAAGTCTATATTGGACTTGGCTCAATCATCTACAACAAAAAAGTTTATGCTGTGGACTGGCGAAGCCCAATCGCATCTCTCTATTATGAATATGAACTTGGCGATGCCCAGTATCACATAAATGACAAAGTGATAAAGGGCGCATTGACGCTGAAAAGACAATATAAAATTGAAAATCAACAACTTTTATCGTATTTTGACACAAATTTAACGATAAATGACGAAATTTTGCAAGAAATTTTGTCAAAACATGCCTCCGATAAAATGAGGCAAATTGTTTCGACCATTCAAAAAGAGCAAAATGCAATCATAAGAACTGAAAAAACCGAAAACATTCTTGTTCAAGGCGTGGCTGGCTCTGGCAAAACTTCAATTGCGCTGCATAAAGCTGCCTACCTTTTGTATAAACACAGAAGAAGCCTAAAAAGCAGTGACATCTTGGTTTTGTCTCCAAACAACATTTTCTCAAGCTATATCAGCGAAGTTTTGCCACAACTTGGCGAAGATAACCTCGTTGAAACCACCTTTGCTCAACTTGTTAGAACTGAGCTTAAGCGCCCAATTGAGCCTCGTGAAGATATGCTCGATGAAATTGCCACAAAAGCCGACCAAGAGACGCTTAACGAAATTTCATATAAATCTTCCTACGAATTTCTTGACAGTCTGTTGCGCTTTTTAAAAGGCCCTCTGACCGACATCTTCTCACCAAAAACCCTTCGCTATGTCATCAAGGAAAAAGATGAAGGAAACGAAGAGATTGTGTTTACCGAAGAAGAGACTAGAAACTTGTTCTTTAAAACTTTCAAGGGCTATGATTTTTATGAGCGAATAAACAAAATTGCTTGGCAATATGCAATGGTTTTCACCGAAAAACGACATTATAACAAAATGCAACACCGCGGATTAAAAGACAGATTCAAGCATATTTTGTATTCTTTTATGCCGATAAGCGATGTTGAACAAATTTTTCAAATCTTTATGGCAAGAGAAAAACTTTCTGCTAAAAAGACTAACACCATAAAATATATGGACAAAGGCACTTACCTTGCAATCAAGCACTATCTTTATGGCCTTGACCACGATTTTTCAGCAAAATATCTTATCATTGACGAAATGCAAGATTTCACTCCTGTTGACATTTATATGTTCAAAAAGATATGGTCTTGCCCTTATATGATTGTGGGCGATGTCAACCAGTGCATTGAAAAAACACTTTCAAAAGAATATTTGCAGCTGACTGCCGACTTTTTAGGATGCAATGTTTACAACCTAAACAAGACCTACCGCTCCACTCAAGAGATTGCATCTTTTGCAAACAATATGATTGGAATCAAAAATGTTGAATATGTCAACAGACGCGGACAAAGTCCAAAAGTCATTCAAACAGAAAATCAAGGTCAGACAATTGCAAAGATTATAACAGAAGAATGCTCAGACTTTGACCACATTGCAATCATTTGCAAATGCAATAAAGAGGCAAAGGAAATCTGCAAACAACTCAATGGCAAAATCGACTATGTGCTTATGAAAGAGCCTGAAGACTATAAAAACAAAGTTCTTGTCACAACCTGCGCCACTGCCAAAGGTATTGAATTTGATGCAGTCATCGTGCCAAATGCAGATGAAGAAAACTATAAAAACAGCCTTGACAAAAACATTTTATACATCTCTTCAACAAGAGCACTCCATAAACTCTATTTCACCTGCCAAAACCAGCCTTCAAAATATTTGAAAAATGCCATTCAAGAAAAAGAATAATTATAAATTTTAGCTGTATAAAAAACCGAAAAATTTTGCTTGCAGGAAACATTTTGAAACTATTTTAAAAAGTTTTGAAAAATAGTTTAAAAGAAAAAGCTTGTCAAAGCATTTTAAAAGAGTTTCAAATCAACAAAAATCATAAAAAAACAAAGAATCCACACAAAAAAGGTGTGGAAATGTGGATAACTTGCCAAAAAACCACCATAAAATCCACAAATTTTTACAAAATGCATAAAAATAAGCGGTTTTGTATAATTATTTATTTGTGGAAATGTGGATAACTTTCTGGGGATAAAACATCTTTAATTGCTTGACAAGATAGCATATATTCTGCTAAATATAAATGAAGGGCTTTAAGGCAATTGCCTTAATATAAACTATGTGATGAAAAATTTTATTAACATAAAATTTTTTAAATTCTAACGAATTTGTATGCTTTGCATACTCATCACTTAGTGTGTATTATCATCAGCCTCACCCTTGCAAGCAAGTTCGGCCTCAGATAATATTATTAATGAAAGGAAAAGCAAAAAATGAACAAACAAAACATAATAAAACCTCGAAAATTGTCAGGCTTTATGGAGCTTGAGCCAAAAGAGCAACTTATTTTCGACCAAATGATAGATAAAGTGAAAAAGGTTTATCTTCGACACGGTTTTATGCCACTTGACACACCTGTGCTTGAGCTCAGTGAAATTTTGCTTGCAAAGTCAGGCGGAGAAATTGACAAAGAGGTCTATCGGTTTAACAAAGGCGACACCGACATTTGCATGAGATATGACCTGACAGTGCCTCTTGCAAGATTTGTTGCAATGCACAGCGAAACACTGCACTACCCTTTCAAGCGCTATCAAGTTGGAAAGGTTTATCGAGGAGAGCGCGCGCAAAAAGGTCGCTTCAGAGAGTTTGTGCAATGCGATGCCGACATTATTGGCAACGGCGAGCTTTCACTTGTGGCGGATGCTGAATGTTTGAAAATGGTTGATGAGGTTTTTGAAGCTTTAAATCTTGAAATTGTCAATCAAATTTCAAACCGAAACATTTTGTTTGGATTTATTGAAGGGCTTGGTTATGGCGAAATCGAAAAACAAATCTTGACCATTTTGGACAAAATAAACAAAATTGGAAAAGATAACGCAAGAGAAGAGCTTGCAAAAATTGCTGTCAAAGAAAAAGATATTGACTCTTTGCTCAAAATTATTGAAAAAAGAGGCAATTTTGATAAAATTTTGGCTGAAACTGAGCAATTATCTCAAAATGAAACCTTTTTAAAGGGCATAAGAGAGCTGAAAGAAGTTTATTCTTACCTTAAAGCTATGCAAATAAATGAGGAAAAAATAGAGCTTAATCTTTCAATAATTCGCGGACAAGACTACTACACTGGCACGGTTTTTGAGGCTGTTATGCCAAATCACCGCGAGTTTGGCACTGTTTGTGGTGGCGGAAGATATGACAATCTTGCTTCATATTTCTCAGAGAAAAATTTCCCAGGCGTTGGACTCAGCATTGGTTTTACAAGACTGTTTGACCTGCTTTTGCAAAATAACATGCTTGAAAATGTGCCACAGTCAAATGTTGTTTTACAAATTATTCCACTTGGAAACACACTTCTTGAATGCCTTTCACTTCAAGAATACTTTGCAAAACATCTGCCTTGCGATGTCGCTTATGAAAATCGGTCTTTCAAGGCAAAAATGAAAGATGCTGGCAAACAAGAAATACCTTTCGTGTTGATTGTTGGTGAAAATGAAGTTGCTTCCAAAATTTATGCCCTCAAAGATATGAAAAATTCCGAACAATTCACTCTCTCAAAAGAAGATTGTTTGAAGAAGATTGTTTCAAACTTAGATTAAGAAACTATAATAATGGCGATTTTGCTCGCCATTTTTTGTTTGATTTTAAATCAAAAATGACTATAATAAAAGCATGAACAGTAAAATCAGGGAAAAACTTAAACTTTTGACCACAAAACCAGGCGTTTATGTCATGAGGGACATAGACGGCGTTGTCATATATGTTGGAAAAGCAAAAAATCTTAAAAACAGAGTCAGTCAATATTTTCGCAATTCACCAAAGCCAAGCAAAGTTCAAGCCATGGTGGACAATGTTGACGATTTTGAATATTTTATCGCAGCAAGCGAAATGGATGCGCTTGCACTTGAAAGCAACCTAATCAAAAAATATCAACCATTTTATAACATCCTCTTGAAAGACGGCAAACAATTTCCATATATCAAAATTGATTTAAAAATGCCCTACCCTCGTCTTGAAATTGTGCGCAAAGTCAAAAAAGATGGCGCGAAGTATTTTGGACCATACTTTGCCGGCCTTGACGCAAGAGAAATTGTCAAAACAATCAACAGCGCTTTCAAAATCCGCTCTTGCACTTTAAAAATCACAGATGATTCAATGGCAAAACGCGAATGTTTAAACTATTCGATGGGGCTTTGCTCGGCGCCTTGCACAAAAAAGATTTCAAAAGAAGACTATCGCAAAGAAATTGACAATGTTATCAATTTTTTGAACGGAAATGACGATGAAATTGAAAAAATTTTGACTGAAAAAATGAAAAATGCCTCAGATAACGAAAACTTTGAACAGGCAATTGTTTTGCGTGAACGACTTAAAATGATTGACAAACTTAAGAAAAGAGTTGTTGCAAACCTTCCAAAAAATGTTGACAAAGATGTTTTTGCCTATCATTTCAATGGTCTGAGTGGAGTGATTTGCGCAATGATTGTCAGAGGTGGAAAAATTCTTGGCGTCATCAACTATCCTTGCCTCGACGCTGAGCTTGAAGAAGGACAAACGCTGTTTAATTTTTTAACACAATACTATCAAAATGTGATGCCCGCAGCGGAAATCATCACCTCTCATAAAGTGCCAGACCAAGAGCTTCTGCAAAACTTTCTTGGCAAAAAAATCAATTTTATTGACAATCCGCATGGAATAAACAAACGCCTGCTTGAAATGGCAGACGAGAATGCTGAAGACTATCTTGACAAACACATTGAAAAAGAACGATTGAAATACAACAACACTCTTGGCGCTGTCAAATCACTCAAAGAAAAATTAGCTCTGAAAAACACGCCGATGAGAATGGAATGCTATGACATTTCAAACATAAGCGGAACAAACAAGGTTTGCTCAATGGTTGTTTTCAAAAACGGCGAGGCAAGCAAAAAGGATTATCGCAAATTTAAAATCAAAACAGTCAAGGGCTCCAACGACTTTGCATCTCTTCAAGAGGCTCTCGGCAGACGACTGGAACGACTGAAGGAAGGCAAGCTTGAAAGTTTTAAAGAAATGCCTGACCTGATAGTTATCGACGGTGGCAAAGGTCAACTTTCTTCAACCAAAGAAATTTTGGATAAATATGACTTTGACATCGACATCATCTCGCTTGCAAAACGAATTGAAGAGGTGTTTGTGCCAAATTCAAGTTCGCCAATTCTTCTTAAGCCAGGCTCAGTTGAGCTTCGACTTTTGCAACGAATAAGAGATGAGGCTCACCGCTTTGCAATAACCTTCCACAGACAACTTAGAACAAAAGAGCAAACTAAAAGCGAGCTAGACGAAATTGCTGGAGTTGGTCCAAAAACTCGCGACCTTTTGCTTAAAATCTTTGGAAGCACTGAAAAAATCAGTCAAGCCTCACAAGAAGAAATCGAAAGTGTGAAAGGCATAAATAAACCAATTGCTTACAAAATTTATTCATATTTTCATAAAAATGACGATAAAACTTAAAAAAATGCGCTTTTTTGCGCTTTTTTTTGTTAAATTAACCAAATTATCTCAGATTTTATTGCATATAGGCTTTATGTATTAAATTTGTTTTTCTTGCAAAAACCTATAAAATTGTTTTGAAAATTTTTAAATGTCAATTATAATTTTTATGGAGGTAAAATTTATGAGAAAAATCACAATGGTTCAATATGGTTGCGGCAAAATGAGCGCCTACACCATGCGTTATGCAGAAGAAAAAGGCATCAAAATTATCGGTGCATTTGACATCAATCCAGATCTTGTTGGAAAGGACATTTCTGAAATTATCGGCGACTCAAAAAAGCGCAATGTAAAAGTCCAAAAGGCTGAAGATTTTGAAAAATTTTTGCAAAGTCATGAAGTTGATGTTGCGGTTATCACAACAACAAGCATATTTGCAGAAAACTACCCTGCTTACGAAATTTGTGCTAAAAACGGCGTGAATGCAATTTCTACTTGCGAAGAGGCTTTCTACGCTCAAAACTCAAATCCAAAGCTTGCCAAAAAGCTTGACAAACTTGCAAAAGAAAGTGGCTGCACAATTTGCGGAAGTGGCTATCAAGATGTTTTCTGGGGCAATCTGATTTCTGTGCTTGCTGGTGCAACACATAAAATCACAAAAATCAAAGGCAAATCAAGCTATAATGTGGAAGACTATGGCATTTCTCTTGCAAGAGTGCATGGCGCAGGACTCACGCTGAAAGAATTTGAAAAAGAAGTTGCATCAAATGACAACATTTCAGATGAGGAAAGAAAGAAACTTATCAATGCTGGCAAATTCTCTCCTTCATATATGTGGAATGTAAACGGCTGGCTCTGCTCTAAACTTGGACTGCATGTGACAGGACAAACACAAAAATGTATTCCTCAAATTGCAAAACGCGACATCAAAAGCTCAACTCTTGGCATGACAATAAAAAAAGGTGACTGCACAGGAATGAGCGCTGTCGTTACAACCACGACCAAAGAAGGTATTGTTATTGAAAGTCAGTGCATAGGCAAGGTTTATGACAAAGATGAATTTGACTGCAATGACTGGACAATTGAAGGTGAGCCAAGCACTCGCGTTGTGATTGAAAGACCAAGCACAGTTGAACTGACTTGCGCAACTGTTATCAACAGAATTACCGAGCTTCTTTGCGCAGAACCTGGCTATACAACAACCGATAAGATGTGTGAAAACTTCTATAAAGTGCAAAACCTTGACAAATATATTGAACTTGTAGATTGTGATTGTGGTGGCGATTGCGACGGACATTGCCACTAAAAAGAAGGAAATTCAAATGAAAAATGGACTTTTTATCACCTTTGAAGGCGGAGATGCGTGCGGAAAAAGCACCCAAGTAAAGCTTTTTAAGGAATATGTTGCCACACGCAAAGATAAAGACGACTTTGTGTTTGTAAGAGAGCCTGGCGGAACTGGACTTGGCGAAAAAATCAGAGAATTGCTGCTGAGTTATGAAGAGGACTCTCCTGTTCCTAAAGCGGAGCTGCTGCTTTTTCTTGCAAGTCGAGCTCAGCTTTTTGAAAAGGTCATTTCACCTGCAATAAGCGAAGGTAAAATTGTGGTTGCCGACAGGTTTTATGATTCGACCATAGCTTATCAAGGCTTTGCAAGAGAAATCTTTGATGCTGAAGAAATTTTAAAGCTAAACAAATTGATTTTGGGCAAATTCAAGCCAAATTTGACTTTTTATTTGAAAATTAAACCTGAAATTGCTTTTAAAAGAAAAAATTCTGGTGAAAACCTCGACCGCATGGAAAAAGAAGCTCTTGCCTTTCACCAAAAAGTTTACGAGGGCTATCAGTTTATTTCAAAAAAAGAAAAAGAGCGCTTTGTTGTTTTGGATGCCACCAAATCAATTGAAGAGCTCCATAACGAGATTGTTGCAAGCGTGGAAAATCTGATAAAAAACAGCACAAAAAAAGTGTAAGTTAAGTCTTACACTTTTTTATTTTAAATTTGCTTTCTTTTGAAATTTTCCGTCTTTTTTCTGCACCACAAAGTTGCTGTCTTGACTTTCGCTAAGTTCACGCACTCTTATAAGCGCCTCTTCCTTTGTATGTTTGCTGTCGATCACGCGCTTTGCGCCATCTTTTTTAATCTGCCAAACTTTAAGTTCTTTTGAATAAACCACGCGATACAAAGCTTTGCGCTCTTTTGGCGCTTTAACCTCTGCTGAGTCAGCCTTTTTAGTCTCGGCCGTTTTAGTGTCAGCCTTTTTTGTTTCAGCTTTTTTCGTTTCAACTTTCTTAGTCTCTGCTTTTTTAGCTACAACTTTTTTCGTTTCAGTTTTCTTTGGCTCTTCTTGTTTAACCTCGTTTTTAGTTAGTTCTTTTTCTACAGCTTTTGGTGTTTCTTTCTCTGTATTTTTTGTTCTCTTTTCTTCTTTCTTTTGTTTCTCAGCTTTATTTTTCTTCTTAAAACACATAAGCCTTCCCTCCTGTAATTATTATACTATAACCTTTTGCATTTTGCAAGAGGTAATTTTATAAAGATTTGAGCTCTTTTATAACTTTTGTCCTATCTTTGCTGTTATAAACATAACTTCCGCTGACCAGCATATCAACACCCGCCTCCACGGCTTTTAAAGCGGTGTCTTGATTGATGCCTCCGTCAACTTCGATCTTATATGAAAAACTGTTTTCTTTTCTGATTTTGTCAAGTTCTTTTATCTTTTCAAGGCTGCTTGGCATAAATTTTTGACCACTAAGTCCTGGAACAACGCTCATAACAAGCATAAGGTCAAGTTTATAGAGATAGATTTTTATTTCTTTGACTGGAGTGTCAGGACTTATTGCAATCCCAGCAAGGCAATTGTTTGCGTGAATTTCGTCAATGGCCTTATCTATCTTCGTTTTATCTTTAAAAGCCTCATAATGAATGGTGATAATATTTGCCCCTGCCCTTGCAAATTCTTTGATTGATTTTAAAGGTTCATCGCACATAAGGTGAACATCAAGCATAATAGAGCTGTTTGAATTGACATTGCTGACAAGTTGCGCTGAGATTGTTTTTCGCTCAACAAACACTCCGTCCATAACATCACAGTGCAAAAAATCCGCCTTCCCTTGCATGTCCTTTGCATAATTGACTATGCTCTGATAATCTTGAATTGGATCAGTTGAAACAGAAACCAAAACATTTTTTTTCATTTTTCACCTCATTTTTGTTGTTTTTTCGATTTTTTTAAGCATTTTTGCTTGAATTTTAATATTTTTTGCGTTCTTTCAGTTCTTGCAAAATTTTCAAATAATTTTGATAACGCTCTTCATTTATCTTTTTCTCTTTGACTGCTTTTATAACTCCGCAATCTCCGCCCTCATGCAAACATGAACGGTATTTGCAGTTTGCGCGCGCCTTTAAAAAATCTGGATAATATGAAGAAAGCTCGCGAGGCTCAAGGTCTGTCACAAAGGAAAGCGATAACATCGAAAAGCCTGCCGTATCGGCTATATAGCCTTTGCCAATTTTGAAAAGCTGAACCATGCGCGTTGTCTGTTTGCCTCTGTCAATTTTGGAAGACAACGAGCCCACCTTTGCAAGATTTTGACTGAAAAGGCAGTTGACAAGTGAAGATTTTCCAACCGCGCTTTGACCTGCAAATGCACAAACGCCTTCAATTTTTTCACTCAAAGCTTGCGCATTGCCCTCTTTTGCGCTGGTCAAAATGACCTCTGCAACTTTATTATATATGTTTTTTATATTTTTGACAAATGTTTCACTTGCTTTATCTGTTTTATTTACCACTAAAATTGGCTCTATGCCTTTTACAAAGCAATAGACAATCAGTTTGTCGACAAGCAAAAGATCTGGCTTTGGAATGGGCGAAATCACAATAAAAAGCTTGTCTAAATTCGCAAGAGGCGGTCTTATAAGCACATTTTTTCTTTTCTCAACCTTGGTTATTGACTCGTCAAATTGAACTTTGTCGCCAACATAAACACCGCTCTCTTCCGTTTTTCCGCTGGCATGGCGCAAAAAAACTTGCCCTGTTGAAAACTCTTCAACAGAGAACAGATTGGCATTTTTTTTGATAACAAGTCCTTCCATCAAACCTTCCTTACAAATTTATTTCTAAGCTGGCCACAAGCACCAGCGATGTCTTGTCCCATGCTTCGTCTTATCGTTGCAGAAACACCAAGTTCATTTAGTTTTTTGCAAAATTTTTCCGCCTCTTTTCGGTCGGTCGAACTTAGCTCGCGCTCTGCCACAGGATTAAGCATAATCAGATTGACATGGCAAGTTTTGCCTTTTAAAAGACTTGCCAGCCTTTGCGCATCTATAACGCTGTCATTGACGCCTTTGACCAAAGTGTATTCAATATAAAACCTTCTTCCTGTTTTTGAAAAATAATAGTCACATGCATCCAAGATTTGCGCTATTGACCAGCGATTTGCAATTGGCATGATTTTTTTGCGCTCTTCATCAGTCGTAGCGTGAAGAGAAATTGTCAGCGAAATTCCATAATTTTTATCAGCCAGTTCTTTTATTTTGTCAACCAGTCCGCAAGTGGACAGAGAAATATTTCTCTCGCTGATATTCAAAGTTTCGCTTGAAGAAATCATTTCCAAAAACTTGCAAACATTGTCAAAGTTGTCAAGAGGCTCGCCACTGCCCATCAGCACCAAGTTTGTGATGGACCTGTTTTTTCTTGAGCCACCATTGTCGCGATTAATAAGATAGACCTCAGAGAGCATTTCTCCAGCGGTCAGATTTCGCTCAAGTCCATTCAAAGTTGAAGCGCAAAATTTGCACCCCATCCGACAACCAATTTGAGTTGAAAGGCACAAGGTGTCGCCATATTTATAACTCATAAGCACGCACTCAACAATCGCGCCATCTTCAAACTGAATAAGGTATTTTTTCGTTCCATCTTTTGAGATAAATTTTTTAAAAATTTTGTTTTTTGGATAAAATTCTGCGATTTTTTGCTTAAAATCACGCGAAAAAACCGATATTTCGTCCAAACTTAAACCGTTGACCATTGCATCAAAAATTTGCTTGCCACGAAATTTTGGCAAACCTAAGCTCTCCATTTCTTGACAAATTTCATTCTCATTTTGCTCAATGAACTTCATCAACAAACTCCCCTTGTGGCCTAAAACCATTCAAAAAATCAGCACCAGACTGTCTTTTTCCAGATGGCGAAAGCAAACTTAAAATTTCAACGCTTCCATTTTGACAGCCAATCAAAAAATGTTTTTTGTCATCTGCAATTTTAAAGGTTTGAACCTCTTTGTCACAAGGTTCAAGTTTGAAAACTTTTATCTTTTGATTTTTATAGAAAAAATAGACTCCAAGTGGCTCGCTCAATGCGCGTGTTTTGTTGTAGAGCGCCTCTTTTGATTGTGAAAAATCCAAAAGCCCATCTTTCTTCTCAAATTTTTTCACATAAGTGGCCTCTTCGTCATTTTGAGGATAAAATTTCAGCGATTTTTCTTCCAACATTTTTGTCGCTTTAGCAATAAGTTTTGCGCCTATCGCTCCAAGACTTTCTTCAAGCTGGCTGTAATATTCATCACCTCGCAAAGTCACCTCTTCTTGCAATGCAATATCGCCAGAGTCAACCTTCTCTCCAACTTTCATGATTGTAACAGCTGTTGTTTTATCGCCATTTAAAAGCGTGTTTTGCATTGGCGATGCACCTCTATACTTTGGCAAAGCTGAAGGATGAACATTAAGACAAAGCCTGTGCTCCAAAAACTCTTTTGGCAAAATTTGTCCAAAAGATGCCACGACAGCCATGTCATAATCAATTTCTTTGATTTGAGCCATATCATTTTTAATTTTTTCAGTGCAAAAAACTGGCAAAGCGTTTTTTTCAGCAAACACTTTGACCTCGTTGGCTTGAATTTTATGTCCTCTTCCAACCTCTTTGTCTGGCGATGTGATGACTGCACAAACATTAAGCGAGCAGTTTAACATCCCTTCAAGCACAATTTTAGAGAAATGAGAAGAGCCTAAAAACAAAATTTTCATAGTTTTCCGCCCTGTTTTAAGTATTTGTCTTTGTCAAGCGTTTTGTCGATAAACAAAATGCCATTCAAGTGGTCAACTTCATGACAAATGCACCTTGCAAGCCATTTCTCGCCTGTCAAAGTGAATGGATAGCCATATCTGTCAACAGCTTTGACCGTTATCTTATACGGTCTTTCCACACGGCCTCTGAACGAGCCAACTGACAGACAGCCTTCTTGTTCAATATCTCTGCCCTCTGTGGCAACAATTTCAGGATTGATAAGCTCAACAAACATGTTGTTGACATCAATCACAACAATGCGTCTGAGCACGCCAACTTGAGGTGCCGCAAGTCCCATACCATCATTTGCATACATAGTGCTTTTCATATCGTCAAGAAGCTGCCAAAGGTCTTCATCAAACTCTCTGACTGGCTTTGAAACTTTGCGCAAAGTTTTATCGCCCACCAAAACAACTTTTCGAGTTGCCATAAAATTCTCCTTTTAAGACATATTGGTTGGATTAATTTCCAAAAATACGCCATTTTTTGATGTTTTGTTTGCAATATCAAACACTTTTTCTTCAATTTCGTCCGCTTTTTCAAGTTTAACGCGCATTAAAATTTGATAGCGGAACTTGTTTTGAATTCGTTTTATCGGCGATTTCATGGCATCTAAATAGAGAATTTGGTCGCCATAATCACTTTTTAACTTTTCAATTTCAGTATAGCACACTTTTAGCAGTTCGCGAACATAATTTTCGTTATTATCTGAAAAAAGAAGTCGAATAATTCTGCTAAAAGGCGGAAAACATGCTGTTTGCCTGATGTTTGCCTCTTTTCTAAAAAAGCCTTTATAGTCATAATTTGAAGCAAACTTATATACATAATGCCGAGGCGCATAGGTTTGCAGAACAACTTTGCCTTCGTCTTTGCTTCTGCCAGCACGACCTGAAACCTGCGTTATAAGCTGGAAGGTTCTTTCTGTGCTTCTATAGTCCGCTTGGAACAAGCTTTGGTCGGCATCGACAATTCCAACCAACACAACATTTTCAAAATCATGCCCTTTTGCAATCATTTGCGTGCCAACCAAAATGCCTGGCAATGAATTTTTAAATTCTGACAAAATTTTTTGATGGGCATTTTTGGTGGAAGTTGTGTCATTATCCATGCGCAAAATATTGACATTTGGGAAAAGCTCTTTCAGCTTTGCCACAACTTGCTGAGTTCCAACTGCGCCATATTTGATGTTTTCACTTTTACAATTTGGACACCGCGTCAAAACCTTGTATTGTTTTCCACAATAATGGCATTTAAGCCTGTTATCTTCTCGGTGATAAACCAAGCTGACATCACAGTCACTGCACTTTGCAATATATCCGCAATCTCTACAACGCATGAAGGAAGAATATCCTCTTCGATTGATAAAAATCATCGCTTGTTTTTTGTTTTCAACCACTTGTCCAAGATCAGCCAAAAGCTGAGCCGAAAAAATCCCGCTATTTCCTCGTCTTATCTCGCCAATCATGTCAACAATTTGAATCGCTGGCAATTCTCTGCCATTTGCTCTCGTTGGAAGCTCAATCAGTTTGTATTCTCCAGTTACAGCTTTTTGATAGCTCTCAACTGAAGGTGTCGCACTGCCAAGCACAAGCGGACAATGATTGAAAGAGGCTCTAAACTTTGCAATGTCATGAGTGAAATATCGTGGATTTGACTCTGAAACATAGCTTTGCTCATGTTCTTCATCAATAATTATTATTCCCAAATTTTCAACTGGCGCAAAAATTGCAGAGCGCGCGCCGATAACAATTCTCGCCTCTCCTGCGAAAATTCGCTTCCATTCATCAAATCTCTCACCAGCTGAAAGACCACTGTGCAGAAGCGCCACAAAGTCACCAAAACGAGCCTTGAAAGACGCCATGATTTGCGGAGTAAGCGAAATTTCAGGAACAAGCATAATTGCATTTTTGCCATTTTTGAGTTCGCGCTCAATAAGATGCATATACACCTCAGTTTTTCCGCTTCCAGTCACGCCATGAAGAAGAAAAACATCCTCTCCGCCAATTTCTTCTATCGCCTTTTTTTGCATCAAGTTTAGTTCAACTTTTTTGTCAGCTTGACTTTCAACAAAAGGTTTTCGCTCAATTTTTTCCTTGTCTTTTTCAATGATGCCCTTTTCAAAAAGCGTTTTAACAGCGCCATAGCCAAATTTTTCTCCCAGCACTGAAGATGAGGTTTTTCCATTCTCTGCCAAAAAATCGACTATTTCAATCTGTTTTTTGGCGTTTTTTGCTGGAACAAAATCTTTTTTCTTTAAGGAGTAAAATGTCTCAAAAATCTCGCGAACCTTTCCCTCTCGCATTTGGCTTGGAAGAAAAAGTCTGAGCGTGCTTGCCATTGTCAGATGGTTTTTCTTTGTCATAAAGCGCATAACTTCAAGCATTTCGCGCTTTATTGCAGAGAAATCTTCGATTGCAGAAATAATGCTTTTGACCTTGCTCTCATCATATTCAGTTTTGTCTTTCAGCTCAACCACATAACCTTGCACAACCCTTTTTCCAAACGGCACAAAAACACGCATGCCCACCTTCAAGTCAAGGTTTTCAGGCTTGCGATAGTCAAATGTTTTGTCAATTGCTTTGACATCTTGGTCGATTATAACTTCTGCAAACATAAAAAAATCCTATTGAAACTTATCTGTTCAAGTTACAATAGAATTATATCACAAAATAGCGTAATTTCCAAGTTAAATCTTAAAATGCACTTGGTCGAACTTTTCCATTTGCAATTTCGTCACATGCAATTGAAATTGCCTTCTTTTCTTCAGAAGAAGAGTCAAGCAGATTGATTGACTCAATCTCTTTTGCTCTTTTTGCAATAAGTGTGCAAAGCACATATTTGTTTCCGTCTGTTTGTTTTAAAAGTTCATCAATAGAAGGTTTTATCATCATAACTCTCACCTCAAAATTTCTAGAATATTATAGCACAAAATATCAGTTTTGTAAACAGTTTTCAGTTTAAAATCAAAAATTAAAAGAATTTTTATCAATTATCCTGCCTGTCAACTAAAATTTCCATTTTCAGTTTTTTATATTCAGCTTCATCAATAAGTCCGTCATCATAAAGCTGTTTGACTTTTTTAAGTCTTCCTTCCACAGTCAATTCTTCAACTTTGTCATAATTTATTCTTGCCATTTCGCCTTCACGCCCAGCAATAATTCCTGCAACAGAAACAGCGCAAGCAATAAGCCCTCCAAAAAGCAACTGCAAAACTATCATCAAAACAATAAAAGCTGTTTGATTGTTGATTTTTTCCTGTGAATAGCCAGCAAATTTGAAAAAGAAACAATTTACTATGATTGACAAAATGCCAAACACAATCAAAATAATTGTTGCTGTCACAACCAAGCCCTGAACAAAATCTACACGAGTTGGGTCTATCGTTTCTTTCATTGAAAAGAAGATTGAAATTGCAATTATTCCGCACAAAATTTCAATGCATGCAAGAATGATACCCAAAATTGCTGATGTATAAAAATAATTATTTCTTTTTTCAACTTTTTCCATTTCGTCCTCCATGCGTTTATTATAGCACATTAAGGACGATTTGTAAAGGTTTTAGTTTTCTAAAATTATTCTTTCGCCACGAAAACGAGAAAAATTTGTAAGCACTTCATATTCTGTGCTTTCAATAAGTGGTGCCAAATCTGTGGCAGAGAGCAGTATTTCAACTTCATCACCCACTTTGACTTTGTTTTTGCCAAGGTCGACCATAAAACAATCCATGCAAATGTTGCCAACATTTTCAAGAGGTCTGCCTTTGCATTTGACAATAAGTTTGTTTGACAGTTTTCGTGGCAAGCCGTCAGCATATCCGAGAGGAACTACGCCAACTCTCATATTTTTTGAGGCAGTATATCCGCATAAATAACCTATATGTTCACCCTCTTCTGCCTGAGTGATATCGACAATCTGGCTTTTTACCGACATCACTGGCAACAAGTTTTGGTCGCCATAGCCATAAACTTCAATTCCGCTTCTAAACATCTGCGCGTCAATGTCCAAAAAGATACTGCGTCCACCGCCCACATGAGTTGTCACCTTCCACTCCTTTGAAAGCATAAAGCAAAATTCATAAAAAAGCCGTTTTTGTCTTTCGGTATAATTTTCGTCAGTAGTGAGCGAAGAAAAATGAGTATAAAATCCTTCCAAAGCAAAATTATATTTTTGCAGAATTGAAATTATCTTTAAAAATTCATTTTTATCTTTAATTCCATAGCGGTTCATGCCTGAGTTTAGACATAAGTGCATTTTTGGCTTTAAATCAAATTTTTTTGCAATCTTGCACACCTTTTTCGCCTCTTCAAGCGAAAATAGCGCAAAATCAATGTTCTCCGACATGACTTTTTGATAATTTTCAATGGCTCCAAACACAATGATTTGTTTATCAGAAAGCTCTCGCAAAGCAAAAGCTTCTTCCTCATTTGAAACGCCGTAAGAAATGTCTTCTCCCTCTAGGCACTGGACAATTTCTTTCATTCCATGACCATAAGCGTTTGCTTTGACCATGACGCAAAGTTTTTTCTCCTCAAGCAAATTTTGTAAGTAGTGAACGTTATGTAACAAATTGGTTTTATTTATAAAAATTTTATTAAACATATTTTTATATATGTTTTGTTTTTAAAAAAAGTTTGAAAAACAAAAAAACTCTATATTAAAATTTTAATATAGAGTTTCTAGTTTTATGCTGTCATTTTACACGCAAAGTGGAACGATGATACATGCAATAACAACAAGCAAAATGAAAACATAAAGCACTTTCCAGACTGTTGGTTTGCTTCTAACATAACGCCATGCAAGAATTGCAACAATCACAACCATAGCTGCCATAGCGATGTTTTGAAGAACTGTGACTGCAATTGCGTCAACGCCAACCAAACTTAAAATCATTGCAACAAGATACAAAAGTGCTGCAGCGCCCAAAACCCACAAAGAAACTTTGTTTAAGCCCCAGAAGCTTGAGCTAGATTTTTTTGTTGTGCTTTTTGAAGATGATTTGTTTGCCATAAAATTCCTCCTTGCTTTTATTATAATCAAATAATGAAAAAATGTAAACAAAATTAATCAGTTTCATCAAAATTTATTAAAAGCGGAAAATATTCTTCCCAGCGATATGAGCGTATCGGAATCGGATTGTGATTTTTAAAATACAGCACAAGCGCTGGCGCAATTCCCCTGTATTCATCAACAAATTCATACCCCACAAGCTGTCCTTCAAGAATAAGCTTTTTCGCTATCGCGTGATAATTATAATACCCCATAACACCTCTTGAATCTATTTTGCGCAAATTGAAATTTTTTACGCAAGCGCGACATCAAAAATCATCATGATAACAAAGCCGAAAATAAAGCCCCATGTTCCTATATGATTTTTGGAGGCAATCTGTGAGTCTGGCAACAATTCTTCACAAACAACATAAAGCATTGCGCCCGCTGAAAAGCTTAAAAACCACGGCATAAGACTTTCAATGCTTGTTGAGAGAATAACTCCAACAACAACCATAATTGGCTCAACGATACCGCTTAAACATGTCATAAAAAAAGCCTTTTTCTTGCTTTTAAGCTCTTCTTTTAGCGGAAGAGCAAGCGCTGTGCCTTCTGGAAAATTTTGAACGCCTATGCCTATTGCAAGCATAAGTGCGCTGTAAAACGAACTTCCGCCAGATAAAAATGCACTTCCATAAGCAAGCCCAACGGCCAAGCCTTCAGGAATGTTATGCAGAGTCACCGCTATGAAAAGTTTTGACGCCTTGCTAAAAGCAAAATCGCGTTTGTTTTTTCGATTGAGAATTTTAGGCAAAATAAGGTCTAGAAGGATTAAAAACCCTACGCCTAGAATTATTCCAACAGCCACAGGCATAAAGCTCAGATTTCCCCAAGAAGAAGCGCCTTCAAGCGCTGGCAAAATCAGCGACCAAATTGAAGCTGCAACCATAAGTCCAGATGCAAAGCCTAAAAACAATGAATAGATTTTTTGACTGACCTCTTTTTTAAATAAAAACACAAGTGCGCCGCCAAGGCAGGTCATAAAAAAAATAAAACAAGCACCTAAAACTGTAAAACCAATATCACTCACAAATCACCTCTTTCGTTATTCCCCCAATACATAATAGCTAAGATAAAGATTATGTGTTCCAAAAAAATAAAACAGCCATCTGCAAAAGCTGTTAAAAATTTAAAACTTATGTAACCCGCTTTATAAGCGGGATGATTTAAGCCAATTTTTGAATTATCAAACTTGCATTGTTTACTGTTTGGCTTACAGAATTTATGTTCCTCAATGAAAGAGTGCTTGAACCGCTGTTTACAACGACAACATTATTCATAGAGGTTGAATAGTTTGCTCCGCTAGTGCCAGTAACTTGCACTGTTGATGCTGTGATTTGCGATCCATCTTGATACAAAGCAAAACTTGCTGTGCCATTTGTAGGAATCAAACCATTGATGCTTGTGCTAACTAAATATCTGCCTGTTGGTAATGTTATATTTCCTGCATTGTCAGTTGTTATTCCTGTTCCAGTGCTAGATGAAAGAGCAAACACCACATTTCCTTGCGTGGCAACAGTTTGAGCTGTTGCAACCAATGAAGCATTTGCAAGAACAATTGGTGGATTGATAACAGTCGTTGTTGAAGAATTGAGCAAGGCAATCAAACGACAGCGACAGTTGAAAATAGGCACTGGAAAGTTGATAAAAGAGTTGCACTCATTAAAATTTAAATTGCAAGGCATAAGAATAACCTCCTTTTCACGCCCATTACAATTTATTCAATAGAGACCTGAAAGGTTTCATAATATTTTTTCTATCATCTCTTAAACTTTTACTATATATCTGTTGACAATTTTGACGACAAAAATTTGACTTAAAATAAAAACGGGCTCCATATCTTGTGATATAGAACCCATTTAAAACACAAGTGGTGGAAGTTAAAAGAACCTGCATCCTGCAGAACCTTGTAGCCTTCCACCCCTCGCTCCACTCGGCTTGCCTTCGGCAATAAAAAAAGACCTTTCGGTCTTCTTTTTTGGTTTTGTTATAAGAACCTGCATCCTGCAGAACCTTGTAGCCTTCCACCCCTCGCTCCACTCGGCTTGCCTGCGGCAATAAAAAAAAGACCTCTCGGTCTTCTTTTGGTGGAGCAATCAGTTTGCTGTGCGAACTCTTGTTTTGCTTTCTCTAACATTTGTTGCACTTCTTCAAGTGTTATTTTGTCTTGTTTGTCTATAATGTCAATGTTGATATTATAATAATCGTCAAACACATAGATTGAATTTACAAAAGTATTTATTAGTCTTTGTTTTTCTTCTGCTGTTTCTGTGTCCCCATAAATGAATAACTTTAAATATTCTATTATGTCTTTTTTATCATGTTTAACACAATTTGCAAGCTTTAGTTTTTGAAGCTGTTCTTTGTATGTTTCTTGCAGTTCTGTCAAATCATCAGCTTGTTTATTTAAGCGGTCAATTACATTTTGGTTTCTGGTTGCTATAAATTGTGCGGTTATATCGTCAAATTGCTTATCAATAGCTTTAATTTTGTTTTCATACTCCTGAATTTTTAAGCTGTTCAGATTCTTTTCGTATTCTTTTAAAACTTCGTCAGCTATACTTTCAAGGTTTGCCGGTTTCAAAAGCTTATTTTTTAAAAAATCAACAATGTCATTTTCGAGTTTATCTTTGTTTTCGATTTTTTTATTACAACTATGGCGTTTATTTCGTCCCAAGCATGTATAATAAGCATGAGTTTTGCCTGTGTGGCTTGTTCCTGAAGTTCCTATCATAGAATCTCCACAATGACCACAAAACAGTTTTCCTGATAGAATAAAATTGATTTTTGATTTCCCACCAAAGCGTTGGTTGTGTTTTAATCTTTCTTGCACTTTATCAAAAGTAGTTTTGTCTATAATCTGCGGGAAGTAGTCTTCACTTTCGATATATTCATTTTTGTAATAACCAAGATATTTTTTGTTTTTTAATTTATCTTGCAAGCTGTTGGTTGTAAATTTTGCTCCCTTATTTGTTCTATAGCCGAGATTGTTTAGTTTGTTAACAATCTCGGTTTTGCTTTTACCTTCTGCATAATCTTCAAACATAATTTTTACAGCTTGTGCTTTTTCTTCGTCAATTACTACTTTTTTGTTTTCAACTTTATAACCATAAAGCACTCTACCACCAATTGTTAAGCCTTTCAAAACATTCTCTCTCATACCTCTTTTTACTTTTTGGCTTAAGTCTCTAGAGTAAAGCTCTGCAAACATTTCGAGTAAACTTTCCATAATCATGCCTTCAGGGCTGTCTGATATGATTTCTGTTGCAGATATAACTTTTACTCCATATTGTTGGAGCTTATGCTTGTAAATTGCGTTGTCATATCGATTACGACTAAAGCGGTCAAGCTTATATACTAAAATTTTTTCAAATTGTTTTTTCTTGCTATCTTCAATCATGCGCAAAAAAGCTGGTCTATTGTCATTTGTGCCTGTCATAGCCCTGTCTATATATTCGTCTAATATTGTGATGCCGTTCTTTTCTGCATACTCCCTACAGACTCTTAGTTGACCTTCTATGCTTTGCTCTGTTTGTGCAGAAGAAGAATAGCGAGCATAAATTACTGCGTTCATGGTTTATGCTCCATTTTAAATTCTTTTATCATTGATTCTATAATTCGAGCTTGTTCTTCCGTTGTTTGATACTCTTTCTGCTTGCCTTTTATACTAATAATGACAAAGGTTTCCGCGTTCTCTTGTTCTAACCCTAACAAATAAGCTGGTGTTGTGTTTAAGGCTTTTGCAAATGCAGAAATTTGTCTTTGAGAAATATCATTTATACCTAGTTCGATTTTGTTTATGCTGGAGCGAGATTTATAGCCGAGTTTATTAGCTAATTCTTCTTGTGTTAGATTTAGCTGTAATCTTTTATTTTTTATATTCTGCCCTAGATTATTCATTTTTCATACTCCTTTAAAAGAATTATATAATAAAATTGATAAAAAATCAACAAATTTAAAAAAATAATAAAATTTAGTTGACTTTTAATCTACAAAGCGCTATACTGCGTTTAGTAGATTAAAAATCTACTTTAAAAGGAGGATGTATGACAAACTCATTAAAATTAAAATCGCTTATTGTAGAAAAAGGGTTTACGCAACAGTCTTTAGCTAGTAAAATGGGTATATCTTTTGCATCATTAAATATGAAGATACATAATAAAAGACAATTTAAAGCAAAAGAAATATCTCTCTTGTGCAACCTTTTAACAATAAGAGATGTTAATGAAATTTTTTTTGCTTAACTTGTAGATTTAAAATCTATTTATAAATTAAAAGGTCTTAACCATGACAGGAACACAAAGCTACATAGTTTCACGAAAAAGCAAAAAGATTTTTCAAAGTATGTTATCTGATAACGAAACAACTAAACTGCAAAACAAGATAAAAGAATACTTAAAAGAGCTTGTTTTAATTAAAAAATTAGAATGCTAAATTCTAGTGAAATTTTTAAAAAGTCAAAAATGCAAAATTTTCGATTTAAGGCGCGAAAAGAGGTCGGCATGATAAATCATACGGACCACTTCGCTAAAATCGATTGTAGGCGAAAAAATGTTAAAAAAGTTGACTTAGAAAGGGGGTTTTTGAAAAAGCGCTATGGCAAAATTTAGTGAAAAATTTAAAAAAGAAAATCTGTTCTTTTTAAAGGGCAAAAATCGTCAAAAATTAGCCTTCAATGAAAAGTGCATGAAATGCAGTAATGATTGCAAGCAAAGTTACAAAACAATCATAATCACCTGTCCAAATTTTAATTTGAATAAAGAGGTGTAATGATGGAATACACAGAAAGAATTTTATCAGCAAGTTTGGAATGCTTATTGGCTTTTGCAAATGGCACAGGACAAGCTGATTTGATACAGAATATTTTAAACATAAAAATACAGATTGCTACACAATTGTTGAAAATCAAAGAAAACAAAATTAATAAGGGGGAAATATGCGAGATAATAGATATAAAATAATTTTTAAAGGTCAAGAGCTGAATTTTGAATGCTCAGAAGAAGAGGCTTTTGCCTATGTTAATAATTTTGGTAAAGTTTTAGTTTTGGAAGTCTCTTGTGCTCTTCCAATTAAAACTAAGCATTTTATTAAAAGCTTTGAAAAAATAAAAAATGCAGATGTAAGCTTTAATGTGAAATTTTTAGACGAAACAAAGGAATTTGAAAACTTTGTAAAAGCCACTACTTTTTCAGATATTCTTCAAAAGGTAAACATAGACGCTGAAATTTGGGTTGTTTATACTAAAAAATTTGATAAGTTTGTCAATATCAGGCGCGCTGTAGAAAATTTTAAAAAATCAGTAAATAAGGCGGTGGGCAAATGCATGATAAAATCTTTTTAGTTATAGAAAATCCAAAAACAAAAGAAACTGAATTTGAAGCGATAGAAAATGAAATCTCAGAGCTTGAAAAAGAAGCTTTAAGAATGCGATTGATTTTGCAAGGTTATAAATTTGCTGATAAAGAACTAAAAAGACAAACAAGAAAATTTAAAGTAATAAATTGTTCTTAGAGGCGCTTATGGCAAAGAATAGTTTTATTGTATATTTCAACTATCGCGAAAAATTGCAAGGCTTAAACAATGCTCAGTTAGGCAAATTGTTTAGAGCTATGCTTGACTATGCTATTGATGACAAAGAGCCAGAATTTTCTGGAGAATTAAAAATGGCTTTTCAATTTATAAAAATTAACATGGATGAAGACAAACAAAAGTATGAGGCAAAATGCAAGAAAAATAAAGAAAATGTTTCTGCTCGTTGGGAATACGAGCGTATACGAAATATACAAACGAATACGAATGATACCGACAATGACAATGATAATGATAATGATAATGATTATGTCTATAGTCAGTCGATTATAATCGCGCGTGCGCGCGCGTGTGAGACAGAAAAGGAGTTGGAAGACTTTTTTGTTGATAGATATCAGAATTATTTTCATTATTGGGGTTTTAAAGAACAAGATAAAAATTTGTTTATGGATGTTGTTGGTGTTTTGGTGCAGTTTATATTGGAATTGAAAACAAAATCAATTTTGTATAATCAAAAAAAATATACTTTTGAGAGTTTTCTTGTTTTGATTGATAAATTTAACGAAGAAGACATAAGAAAAATAGTTGTTAGTTTAAAAGCTAATGAAGAGATAAAAGATAAGCGATTATATATTTTGGGTGCGATTATAAATAGAGCAGAAGAGAAGAGGTAATATTGTTTCGCTTTTTTGTTATAGTTTAATTAAAAATTTACACATATACTGTTACACACGCACACGATAGTTGTAGCAGTGTGCGACAGTATATGTGTTTGAAATTTAAGTTTGTAACAAAAAGCGAAACAATTTAGCTTTTATATTCTTGTCTTATTTATTTTTAAAAATATTCAAAATGTTATAACCGCTTATAAAGCCTTCACAAAGTGAAGGCGTTTGTTGAGTTGCAGTTGCGCAACCGAACAATTAATGGGGGTGCATTATGAGAAATATTTCTCTTGAAGAATTTGAAGAAGCAAGAAGAATTGCATATTATACTTTCAATAAATTTTTTAATGGTTATCAATTTTTTAAAGAAGACATGGTCGCAGATTGCTTGGCAAAATTGCCTAATATATACGAAAAATATGACAGCACGCAAGGTTCTAAAACAAGTTATTTTTGTTTATGTTTTCGACGAATTATGTTTCGTTCATTAGGTGCTGAATTTGGCTGGGGTCACTTTAAAAAGAAAATCGAAACTGTTTCGTTAGATACACCTACCGTCAATGGAGAGGATGTTTTAGGCTCGTTTATTCCTGGTAACACAGACTTTGACGAAAATTTGAATTTTGAATTTGTTAAAAACTGCTTAAAAGAGATTTACAACGAGATACGAGTTTCAAAACATAATCGATTGACAAAACCTATCATTAAGCTAATTTGTCAAGGTTATATCGACAATGAAATTGCTAAAAAATTAAATTGTTCCCGAGAGCTTCCGCGCCAAGTTAGATTAAAACTAGCAAGTTTACTTAAAACAAAGCTAGAAGATAAAGGCTACATATTTTAAAATCTTTGACTAATTAAATTTTTTATGTAATTATAATGAAGTATGGTTAACAATAAGTCTAAAGCAAGTGTTTTAATTTAAAATAAGCATATAGTAAATATGTCGCACTTTAGCGATTAAACATGCAAACAAAAAAAAGACTAGGCGTCTAGTCTTTTTTTAATACAACACAGCAAGTTGTCTTTAAAAAAGATAATTGTTTTAAAAGTTCTTGCAGTGACAGTCTTGGTGGAAGTTATAGGGCTCGAACCTATGACCCTCTGCTTGTAAGGCAGATGCTCTCCCAGCTGAGCTAAACTTC
>CALVMU010000003.1 GCA_944348085.1 uncultured Clostridia bacterium | reverse complement strand
CAGGAGTTGAACCTGCACCCTTTCGGACTGGAACCTAAATCCAGCGCGTCTGCCATTCCGCCATATCCGCACATAAATAATTGTTTTTCGTTTTGGCGGAATGTCAGACTAAAAGCTTTGCTTTTGCTGGATTTTAAACCCAGCGCGTCTGCCACTGATCACCCCAAAACCACATAAATGCTTTTGGGGGCCCCGAGGCCGCCATATCCGCACATAAATAATTGTTTTTCGTTTTGGCGGAATGTCAGACTAAAAGCTTTGCTTTTGCTGGATTTCAAACCCAGCGCGTCTGCCACTGATCACCCCAAAACCACTTAATGCTTTTTGGGGCCCCGAGCCGCCATATCCGCACATAAAATAAAATTTTGCAGAGATTGATTCTTTTGTCACCATTTGTATTTTTTCTCTTTGGCTTTTTCATTATAACACAAAACGAAACTGAAATCAACTTTAAATAAAATTTATTCAAAAAAGTAATTAAAAATTATAAAAATATCGTTTTATAAGCGATAAAAGCAATAAAATTCGCACATTTTTGGCGGAGTTGTGCGCAATCTCCGCCTCACCGAAGCAAATTCATCATCAGCACTGCTTGCAAAAACGATGCAAAATGGAACAAATACAGACGGAACTTCAAATAAGGCGATAGTTTCCAACATAACCCTTGAAGGTGAGATAACAAATGGCCAGCAATCAGATGACATGGGAACACTTATCAATAAACTTTACGGCGGAGAAGTCAACACGGTCACAAGTATGGTGAAAATTACAGGAACTATTAGTGATTCGGGATCGCCGTGTGTTGGAGGAATTATTGGAAGTATTAGGTCAAGCGATACAATAAACGATGTTAAATACACAGCTGGAGATGTTAAGATTGCATATTGTGTAGCGACATATAAAATTTCATCGGTAACAAATGAAGAAGGACTATTGTCTACAGGTGGAAGAGGAGATTTTGGAATTAATAAGATAAGTGATGAGCATCTTGGAGCGGAATCATTTAAATACCTTGTTCTAGACGCAGCGGGTAATTCAGTTTATTCTAAAAATAGTTTTATAGCTGCAGGAGAGGATGGTAATATATATACGAGCGCTTTCTGCAGTCAACAAAGCAAAACTAATTTAATGGTTTTAGCAACACTCACTCAATCAACTGGTAGAAATATAATTATAGAAGGATTTAGTTTATCGAATTTAACTGAACCAGAATATAAGTTCTCTACAAATATAATATTGTATGTTAATGGAGATATAGATAGTGCTGTTGATCAAGTTATTAGTAGTATTACTAATGCAATAAATAACAGAAGTTATACTAAATCAAATGGACAAGCGATTAATGATAGCGAACACTCAGGCATATCTTCAAGATGGAGAGGTGGCGCAGGTAATGGAATTTCTCTAATGGTATTGTTGTAATAAAAATCACTTCAAATAATTTGATAAATTTCTTCAATTTATGTTATAATCATCGCATGAGGTGTCTATGATCGACGTTAAAGATAAAAAGGATTCCATTCGCACAATTAGAGAGCTTGGGCTCAACTTCTTCCCTCAAGATGTTTTTATGGCCAGCGATGTGGAAGGCTTTGCAAACTTTGTAAAAAAATATCCTTCTGAAGAATATGTTCTTCGTGATGCCAGTAAAGCAAAAGGCAAGTTTGTTTATGTGAAAAATTTGGATGAGATTTTGGCTGCGCTGAAAAATTACTCGAAAGATGTGACAATTGCGCAGTCATATCGTCCATTCAAAGAAGACCTTGTGCTTGTAGGTGACATCAAAGTCACTCGTGGTGTTTATGGCGATGTGGTTGACATCACAGCTCGTGACGACGAAGAGGCAACGCAGCGCAACATCTATGAAAACCCAAAATACAACATGCATGCATCTTTGGAAGAGGACAGACTTTGGAACATTCCTGGTTTTTCAAAGCTTATGAGTTACATTTCAGAGCATGAACTTTATGGCGTGATTTTGGAATTTCTTGTTTATGACCGCAAGGTTGGCGTTAACAAAGAAAATGTCGTGATAACTGAAATCAGGTCGAATTATTAATAATTCATGACAAAATGTTTGAAAATTATAAAAAATAGGCTTATTTTATTTGCCTATTTTTTGCTTTTTGTATATAATAAATATCGACAAAAAAGGAGAGAAAAATATATGAAAAAATTTGTTTACTTATTCAAAGAAGCAGATGGAAAAAACAAAGCTCTGTTTGGTGGAAAAGGTGCCAACCTTGCAGAAATGACAAACCTTGGAATGCCTGTTCCTCAAGGCTTTACTGTCACAACTGAGGCCTGCACTCAATACTATGCAGACGGACGCAAAATCAATGCCGACATCTTGAAGCAAATCAAAGCAAAAATGGCTGAGCTTGAAAAAATCACAGGCAAAAAGTTTGGAGACGAAAAAAATCCACTTCTCGTTTCTGTTCGCTCAGGTGCTAGAGTTTCTATGCCTGGTATGATGGACACAATCTTAAACCTTGGACTTAACGATGTTTCAGTTGAAGCAATGGCTAAAAACACAAACAATCCTCGCTTTGCCTATGACTGCTATCGTCGTTTTATTCAAATGTTCAGCGATGTTGTTATGCAACAAGAAAAATCTAAGTATGAAAAAATCTTAGATAAAGTTAAGGAAAAGAAAGGGGTTAAATTTGACAAAGACCTCTCAGCTGATGACCTTAAAGAAATCATCAAAATGTTTAAAGACCTTTACAAAAAGTCTCAAGGAGAGGAATTCCCTCAAGACCCTGAAACTCAACTTATCGAAGCTATCAAAGCCGTTTTCCGTTCTTGGGACAACGACAGAGCAAATGTTTACCGCAGAATGCATGACATTCCTTATGAATGGGGAACTGCAGTAAACGTTCAATCAATGGTTTTCGGTAACATGGGTGACACATCAGGAACTGGTGTTGCTTTCTCTCGTAACCCTGCAACTGGTGAGAACAAACTTTATGGCGAATATCTTATGAACGCACAAGGCGAAGACGTTGTTGCCGGAATTAGAACTCCAATGCCAATTTCTGAGCTTGAAAAACAAAATCCTGAAGTTTATAAAGAATTTGCTACAATCGCTAAAAAACTTGAAAAACACAACAAAGATATGCAAGATATGGAATTTACTATTGAAAATGGTAAACTCTATATGCTTCAAACAAGAAATGGAAAGAGAACTGCAAAAGCCGCTCTTAAAGTTGCCGTTGACCTTGTGAAAGAAGGCATGATTTCTGAAAAAGAAGCTCTTATGATGCTTGACCCTAAACAACTTGACGCTCTTCTTCACCCACAATTTGACGCTGCTGCGCTCAAGAAAGCTCCTGTAATTGGCGAGGCTTTGCCAGCTTCTCCTGGTGCTGCTTCTGGAAAAATCTGCTTTACTGCTGAAAAAGCAAAAGAAATGGCAGAAAAGAAAGAGAAAGTTGTGCTTGTTAGACTTGAAACTTCACCTGAAGACATTGAAGGAATGGCTGCAAGTGAAGGCGTTTTGACCGCTCGTGGCGGAATGACATCTCACGCTGCCGTTGTTGCTCGTGGTATGGGAACTGCTTGCGTTGCAGGTTGCTCAGCAATCAAATTTGCTGCTGATGAAAAATCTTTCACTCTTGGTGGAAAAACATTCAAAGAAGGGGATGTTATCTCTTTTGACGGCTCAACTGGAAAAATCTATGACGGAGCTGTTAAGACTGAACCTGCTACAATCTCTGGCGAATTTGCAACTATTATGGCATGGGCTGATAAATATAGAGTGCTTGAAGTAAGAACAAATGCTGACAATCCAGCAGACGCTAAAAATGCTTACAACTTTGGCGCTCAAGGTGTTGGACTTTGCAGAACAGAACACATGTTCTTTGAAGCTGACAGAATCCCTGCAGTAAGAGAGATGATTGTTTCTTCAACAGTTGAAGAGAGAAAACGCGCTCTTGCAAAACTTCTTCCAATGCAAAAGAAAGACTTTAAGGGGATTTACAAGTCAATGCAAGGCTATCCTGTTACAATTCGTTTCCTTGATCCACCTCTTCACGAATTCCTTCCACATGAAGACAGCGAAATCAAAGCGCTTGCAAAAGATATGGGAATTTCTTTTGACAAACTTAAAGCTACCGTTGCTGACCTTCATGAATTCAACCCAATGATGGGTCACCGTGGACTTAGACTTGCTGTAACCTATCCTGAAATTGCCGAAATGCAAACTCAAGCTGTTATTGAAGCTGCAATTGAAGTAAACAAAGAAAAAGGCTATAACATCGTTCCCGAAATCATGATTCCTCTCACTTGTGACTGGAAAGAGTTTAAGTATGTTCGTGATATCGTTGCAAACAAAGCTGACGAAATCATTGCAAAGAAAGGTGTTAAACTCACTTACAAGATTGGAACAATGATTGAAATTCCTCGTGCAGCACTCACTGCCGACCAAATCGCAAAATATGCTGAGTTCTTCTCATTTGGAACCAACGACCTTACTCAAATGACTTATGGTTTCTCAAGAGACGACGCTGGCAAATTCCTCGATGTTTACTATGCTAAGAAAATTTTTGAAAGCGATCCATTTGCTAGACTTGACCAAAACGGTGTTGGCAAACTTGTTAAGATGGCTGCTGACCTTGGCAAATCAACTAGACCTGACATCAAACTTGGAATTTGTGGGGAACATGGCGGAGATCCATCTTCTGTTGAATTCTGCCATAATGCAGGACTTACCTATGTTTCTTGCTCACCATACAGAGTTCCAATTGCAAGACTTGCTGCTGCTCAAGCAAACATCAAAAATCCAAGAAAGAAATAATCAAAAAAACGCGGTTTTTGACCGCTTTTTTTGTTGTAAAGACTATTGACATATAGCGCAATTTGTGGTAAAAATGTTGTGGAGAAAAAAATGGAGCATAATATTTTTACAGAGATTCTTATTTCATGGAATAAATTATCGAAAAAACAGAAAATTGAATTGGCTCAAAACGCAGAAGAGATAATTGCTGATTGGCAAAAAAGAAAAGCAAGAGAGATTTGTTTAGATGGCAAGTTGCAAGAAAAAAAGCATGCTATCGGATTGTTTAAAAGTGAGGAGCCACAATGTATATTTCTTGACTATTTTTCAAAAAGTTCTCCTTTGTTATTAATCGAAACATTGTATCATGAGGGCACTCATGCAATGCTTTATGATTATAAAACAGAGAAAAACTCGCCTGTGTTTTTTGGAAAGTTTGATGCTGAAACTTTCTTTTGTGAAGAAAGGTTTGTAGTGGATTTTTTTTGCAAACATGGGCGAAAAAAATGGGGTGATATCGTTGTGTCTAGCTATAATGAACAAGTTGCATATAGAGAGGGACAGTATTTTGCATTATTTACGCTATTTGAAATTTGTCAGACTCCAGAAGACTGCAAAATGTTTTTAGATGATTATTTAACAATTATCATGGAAGCTGAAGATGTGGAAAAAGATAAAAGAGAATTTGCAAAACAAAAAGATTCTTATGCAAATTCATTAAAAGAACATTTAAGACAGCACGGCAAACAACTGTCGGATCGTGAGCTTAACATAATCAAAACTATTAAAATAGATCAAGAAATGTTGCCTGGAATGGCAGATTGTTTAACGGTAGCATTAAAGCTTGCGCAAAGTCCTGAAGTCATGAAAGATAAAAACTTTATGTTAACTTATTTAAGTGCCGTAGTTGCGGAGCGATCGTATTTGCCAGATCAATATAAGTGATAATGGTCGAAAAAGCACGCAACAGTTGCGCAAAAAAAAGCGAGTGCTTAGTGATTTTATTTTAAAAATTATCTGAATAATTTAGAAGAGCCCTAGATTTAGAGCTCTTTTTTGTGGCTAATTTTTTTGCATTGAAATGTAAATAACACATGAAGAAAAAGTGGAGGGCATTCTCAGTTTGCTCTCCATTTTTATCTCTTTTGATTAAGGTGTTGTCATGTATGTGTTTTTTTTGTTTAACAACCAAATTTTAATATTCTTTTGTAAATTATAAAGCTTTTTCATCTAAATTTATCGCATCATTTGTTTTGTCCATAACATAAGCTTCAACTATACTAGCAAAATTTTCTCCAAGTAAATTTTCGCAAGCGCTATCCAAATTAAACTCATGAGTTCTATCTAAATAATTTTGAAACTTATCTAACATATCTAGTTGAGTTTGATGATCTTGTGCTTTATCAAAGCGCTTAATCCACTGATCTGCAACAATACGACCAACTACATATCGAAACATATAAGAACTGCATTTATTATCGTCATGCATTTTTCTTATTCGTTCAATAAGTCGGTTGTGTCTATTTCTTTGCAATTCTGCAACTAAATTTTTTAGACTTTCATAACTTACAGGACAAGAAAGCTTTTTGATTATATCTCTTTCTTCTCGAATTAAATTGATTTCGGTTAACAAGCAAGCTTGTTGCTGGTTTTCATAGTTGTCCAAGTCTTCTATTGTATAAATTCCTTTTTGAAATAAAAACTTATTGAATAATTTTTCGGTTATATAGCTTTCAATTTCTCCAACGCAATCTTTTTCAAAATTTATATGAGCATAATTGTCAATTTCTCGCATTGGAACATTTGAACGAAGCGTTTCAATCACATGTTGATGATGAGAACTAAGGGCATGAGTAAGTTCGTGAGCTGTTGTTCTTAAATCGTCAAGAGAATTGTGTATGTAAACATTAAACTCCAAGAAAGAGCACCTTCCGGAATGTCCAACATTGCTAGAATGTGGGTCGCCTTGTTGTGTATGTATAAAATTAATATGCGTTATGCCATCTTGATCAATAAAATATGGATGCGTTCTGTTAAAAATTTGTCTAACTTCTTCTGCCTTTTGTGGCATGTAAAGCGAGAAAAATTCATTTACGCAATTTGCGATTTTTTGTTCATTCAACTCGACATATCTATCATGTTTGGTTGGTTTGATTTTTATTGTGTCCTCAACCAGTGCGATTAAATCCAGTAATGATCGATTATTTGCATCTCGTTTAGTAAAAAATCTCAAAAATCCGTGAGAATCCGCCTTTGCGCACTTATCATCAAATTCTTTGGCGTATTGCTTTGTTATTTTTAACTTTGGCATAAAAACCTCTTATTAAAAGGTTATCATAAATTAAAATTAATTGCAATATTTTCCTTAAAATTAGTTCAAAAGTCAAAGCTATAAAAAATCTTTTTTAATAAATAGTGTAAAATTTGATAACATTTATCTCGCTTTTTGTTTTTTTTTGCAAAGCAAAAAAGCTTTTTCGACATTGGACGAATAAACGACATACGGTTTTTGACGCTACAGCTCAATCTCTTTCAATTTAACATTTCCGCACAAAACATCAAAATATGAAAATGTTTGAATTTTCGACATTGATGTTTCAACCGTAAAAACACTTGGATAGACATCTCTTATCACACCACTGACGGCTTCGATCTTTTTGCGACCGCGATTGACATTCATTTCTACCTCTCTTCCTTTAAGTGCCAAAATTTTGAGTTTTACATCTTCCAAGCTCATTAAAACCTTTCTCATATATCACCTCTGTTTAAGATAATTGCCAATTTTTCTTTTTTTCAAACATTTTTGTCATAAATCCAGGGAAATGCTCGTAAATATATCTCGTAAAATGTTTTGGAGGGTAAAATGGCATTTGAAACAAACAAATTTTCTGTTGCAAAAAAGATAAAGCTTCCATCTAGTGACTTTGCAGTTGAGTGCAATGTTTCGCTAGGCTGCGAGATTGGCAAAATCTTGTCTGTGGGAGTTAAGGCAAACGAAGAGGCAAATGAGGTGTTGAATGGTATTGTAAACTATTCTGGTTCGGTTGACCTCAAAATCATCTATATGACAAACGACGGAGAGATAAACTCTAGTTGTCATTCTTGCGCTTTCTCATCAAAATTTGAGTCAAACGACATTGTCAGTGGCGGTGATGCTTTTATCGTGCTGAAAGTTGTTGACAGCTCAGTTGAAAGCATTTCTGGCGACACAATCAGGCTTGTTGTCAATCTCAATCAGTCTGGAGTGCTTTCTTATGAAAAAGAGGTTGACACAATCGGCTCAAACGATGAGGATGTTTGCACAAGAAATGAAGAGATTGAAGTTGTCAGACTTGTTGGCTCGAAGAAAGACAGCTTTGAGGTTGAATCTTCTGTGACTATAAAAGAAAACATTAAAAAACTTTTGACAACTGAAAGCCAAGTGCTTCTGAAGAGCGTTGAAAGTGGAACTGGCTTTGTTTCGCTTCAAGGCGATGTTTTGACACGAGTTTTGTATCTGACAGATGAAGATAAATTTGAAAGCTTTTATATGACCGAGTCATTTAAAGAAGAGATTGAAGTTGATGGCACTGAAAAAGAAAACATCGTTGAGGCATATCTTTCAGTCAAGGAAGAGAATGTGTCAAGCGAAATCGAAAATGATGACAATGGTCAGAAACTTACAGTAAAAGTTCCAGTTAAAGCCTATATCAAAGTGTATAAAAGCGAAGTTGTCAGCGTGATAAGCGACCTTTACAGCACAAAAGAAGAAATCAATGTGACAACTGAGTCCTTTGAAAATTCTGTTGTTTGTCCTACTGCAGTTGTAGAAGATAAAATTGAAGGAAGCTTGACGCTTGATGAAGATTCGCCAAGAGTTGATAAGGTTCTGTTTGCAAGTGGCAATGGCGTGACTCTCACAAATGTTTATCTTCAAGACGGAGAGGTGACAGTTGAAGGCATCGCCAAGACAAATGTTGTCTATCTTAATGATGAGAGCAACAGCTTAAACAGCGTTCAAGCAGAAATTCCTTTCTCTTTCACCGAAAAATATAACTGTGACTGCCAAGGTGAGATTGTGGCATCTGCAATTGTGACCGATGTTGATGTTGTGGTTAAAAAAGGCCGAGACCTTTATTATGATGCAAAGGTGAAGGTTGCAATCAATTGCTTCTATGACAGATTGTCAGCAGTGATTTCTGAGGCAAGCGAAAGCGAACCTCTTCCTGAGCGAGACTATGCAATGGAAGTTCTCTTTGCTCGCAGTGGTCAAAATGCTTGGGACATTGCCAAAATGGCTCATGTGCCTGTTGAGCAAGTGGCAATTCAAAACCCTGACACAGTTTTCCCACTTGAAGAAGACAGCTCTATCGTGTTATATTATCAAGGCTAACATTGCCTTAACTCCTCTAAAACAAAAAAGTGCAAAACGATGAAGTTTTGCATTTTTTATTGTTTTTTGACTGAAATAAACAATTTTTTCCCTTTATTTTTATTATTTTTGTGCAATAAACCTTGCGGAGAAAATTATGAAATATATTTTAATCACAATTTCAGTTGTAGCAATCACTCTTATTTTGGCACTGTCTGGCCTGGTAAGCGGAGAGGGTGAGGTTCAATATTTAAGAATACATATCAGAGCCAATTCGAATTCTGAGATTGACCAAGCAGTCAAATACAAAGTGAAAGATGAGGTGGTGGAAGCGCTTATTCCTGTGCTTGCTGATATTGAAAGTTTTGACGAGGCAACGAAAGTGATAAGTCAAAATTTTGCGATGATTGAAGAGGTTGCAAATGGCGTTCTTGAAGAAAATGGTTTTACATACAAAAGTTCTGCACGCATTGCAAACGAATACTTTCCAACCAGAACTTATCAAACAGTGACGCTTGAAGAAGGCTATTACGACGCACTTATTTTAAACCTTGGCAGTGGAGAGGGTGACAACTGGTGGTGCATTGTTTTTCCTGCTTTTTGCTTTACAGAAACAAAAAAATCCGACAATATTGTATATATTTCGCAAATTTGGGAGATAATTAAAAGTGTATTTTCATGATAGGAGGAATTTATGAAAAAAAGACTTTTAGCATCTCTTTCACTCGCATTTGTGATGCTTCTTTCTTTGGCTGGAGTTGGAGTTACATATTTTTCATATTTAGGCTCAGACTATAGTCAAACGGAGGCAGCTATCACATCATCTGAGCTTCGAACAGCTCAAACCAAGCTCAAAAGATGGGGATACTACACAGGCAGCGTTGACGGCATCAATGGACCACTCACAATCAAAGCGGTCAAATATTTTCAAAGCAAAAATGGGCTTTCAGTCGATGGAATTATCGGACCAAAAACTGCAGCTGCTCTTGGCATGACCTTGTCAGGCTCAAGTTCTTCAATCTCTTCAAGCGACCTTAACCTTCTTGCTCGATGTGTTTATGCAGAAGCGCGCGGTGAGCCTTACACTGGACAGGTTGCAGTTGCTGCGGTTGTTTTAAACAGAGTTAAAAGCGCATCTTTCCCAAACACTATTGCGGGCGTAATCTATCAGCCTTACGCATTCACAGCAGTTGACGATGGACAAATCAACTTGACACCAAATGACACGGCATACAAGGCAGCGCAAGACGCTCTCAATGGTTGGGATCCAACTTATGGATGTATTTACTATTTCAATCCAGCAACAGCCACGAGCTCTTGGATTTGGTCGAGAGAGCAGGTTGTCACAATTGGAAAACATATTTTTGCGAGATAAGGAGGTCGAGAAAGCATGAATGACGAAAAAACAAAATCTCTTGAAATTGACACAAATTTTGAAGTAAAAAATGAAAAAAACGGTCAAAATTACACAAATTTTGCAAAAAATGAGGAAATTTCAAAGAAAAACATCAAAAAGAAAAACAAAACAATCAAAGCCCTGGCAATTGCAACCTCTATTCTTGCACTTTCGACCATTGGTCTTGGCGTGGCTTATGGCATCACTCAAGCGCAGTCTGACAGCCTTAGATATGACCTTGAAAATGTTTATGAGAAAAATTTTTACAACTTGCTCGACAGCGTTAACACGGCAGAAAATGACCTTTCAAAAGTGCTGGTAAGCTCTGGCTCAAGCTATCAAACCAAACTTTTAAATTCGGTTGCTAAGGCTTCAAATGAGGCACAAATTTCAGTGGCAGGGCTTCCTCTCACGCAAAGCGATATCTCTGATATGGTGAGAATGGTCAATCAAATCTATGGTTACACAAGCACTCTTTCTGACAAGATTGCAAAAGGTGGAACGCTCTCTGAAAGCGAACTTGCAACGCTTGAAGAAGTTTATCAAAATGTGCTTACTCTTAAAAATGAACTCAACAGTTTTGCTCGAAAAATGCAAGAGGGTTATTCAATCCTTGATGAAAGCACTTTCAATGATGACGGAACTACAAACTTTACAAATATAATTTCGCAGATGTCTGACCTTGATGTCAAATATCCAACGATGATTTATGACGGACCTTTCTCTGACTCGGTGGTAAACAGCGAGGTTAAAGGACTGACTGGGGCAAATGTTAGTCAAGAAGAGGCAAAAACAAAAATTGAAAAGCATTTTAAAAATCTTACAACGCTCAGCTATCAAGACACCACAAAGGGTAAATTTGAAACTTACAATTTTAGGGCGGAAAATTCAAATAATGAAACGCTTTATATTCAAGTTACCAAAATTGGCGGACATATTTTGACTGTCAGTGGTGCTGGAAAGAGCGGTGCAAGCACTGTCAGTGAAGATAATGCCAAGAAAATTGCACTTGAATTTGCAAAAAACAATGGCGTTGAAAATGGACAGGTGGTTTGGAGTGACTCACTTTATGAAGACCTCTATTTAAACATTGCGCCTGTTCAAAACGGAATAGTTCTTTATCCTGACCTTGTAAAAGTCAAAATTGACATGACAAGCGGAACGGTTGTAGGATATGACGCGACAACATATTTTACAAATCACACAGCGCGCTCTCTTTCAAAGGGCAGTTTGACCAAGGCAGAGGCTGAGGCAAAAATTCCAAGTGCATTTACCATTGTTCAGTCACGAGTTGTGCTTTCGCCACTTGACTATAACCGCGAAGTTGTATGTTATGAGGTTGAAGCAACAAAAGATGACAACACCTATTACTTCTATTTTAATACTGAAGACGGTGGCACTGAAAACATTTTGAAAGTTATCAAAACTGACAATGGAAGTCTTTTGATGTAAAAATTTGATAAAAAATAAAAAATCATCAAAAAAAAACATAAATGGAAAATAAATTATAAAAAATTTTTAATTAAATTAATAACAAATAATTCTATAATTTAATTATTGTAATTTAAACAAAAAACAAGCACCAAAAGTGCTTGTTTTTGTTTTGCCAAAATTTTATTTAATAAAATTATTCTTCACCTTCAACGCTTGCTTTTTCATAAGCCTCTAAAACAGCAGATTTGATCATCTCTCTTGTTTCTGTGTTGATTGGGTGAACGATATCTTTAAATTCACCATTTGGAGTTTTTCTGTTTGGCATTGAAATGAAAAGTCCATCTTTTCCATCAATCACTTTAATGTCGTGAATAACGAAACATTCGTCAATTGTGATTGAAGCAACGGCTCTAAGCTTTAACTCCTCTTTAGCAACAAGTCTAATTCTTACATCTGTGATTTTCAAGTCCTTATACCTTCCTTTTGTCTAAAATTACCTTATCGGCTAAATATATAATACTATTTTTTTAAAAAAATTACAAATAAATTTGAAAAGTTTTAGTCAAATTTTAGAAAATCTTTCAACTTATTGCCATCAAAATCATAAAAAATACTATGTTTTATAACTATGGCGGAGTCAAGGTTTACTTTTCATTTAAAAATGGGCAGAGCAAAAGTCCCATTCTTTTGTTGCATGGTTGGGGAGTGGACAGCGAAATTTTTAAAGGCATTTGGCAGAGCTTTCCTGACCGCGTTTTTCTGTGCATAGATTTTCCACCTTTTGGCAAAAGTCAAAAAACAATTGAAGATTTTACCATATACACATATGTTGCCTTGGTCATGAGTTTATGTGAACATTTGGGCATAGAAAAATGTGACATCTTGGCTCATTCATTTGGTGGCCGAGTCGCATCCATTCTTGCCTCTGTCAAATGCTCGCTTGTGCATTCATGCATTTTGATTGGAAGCGCAGGGCTAAAACCTAGACGCAACCTTAAATATTATTACAAAATTTATAAATACAAATTGCTGAAAAAACTTGGCAGAAGCACGCTCAATTTGGGCTCAAAAGATTATAAAATGCTTGATGAAGGCATGAAAAAAACTTTCAACAGCATTGTAAATGAAGATTTGCTTGCCTATTACAAGAATGTGCGCTGTCCTTGCCTGCTGATTTGGGGCGAAAAAGACGACCAAACACCACTTTACATGGCAAAAAAACTTAAAAAAATCTTGCCAAAATCAAAACTTGTATTTATCAAAGGCGCTGGACATTTTTGCTTTTTGACAAATCCACTTTCTGTAAACAAACTTTTAGGAAAATTTTGGGAGGAAAATGCATGATTGCTCTTATTATCACATGTCCACTTGCGATTTTGTTCTTTTTTTGGTCACTGCTCTATTTCAAAATGTATCAGCTAAATGGCTATAAAATGGCACCCTTTTTGAACGATGTTTTGCTTTTTCATTTCGCCCTTGGCGACAAAAACAAAATCAAATGGACCAAAAGAATGGTGCGATTTTCAGTGCTATACTTTCTTATAAGTTTTGGTCTTATCTTTGTTGTCCTCTATTTTGTTCCGAGCGTGGCGCTTATTGTTTTAAACATTGTTGTGCTCTTTTTGCTGGCATCACTTTTAGTTATGATTGCTCATTTTATCATATTGCCATTTGAAAATTTAGTCAAACTTTGCTATATAAAACGCGCAAAAAGCAAGCTTGGCAAGAAAAAAATTGTCAAAATTGGCATCACTGGAAGCTATGGCAAAACAAGCACAAAAAACATTTTGACGCATATTTTGGAAAAACAATATAAAGTTTGCGTCACTCCGCTCAACTATAACACCGAAATGGGCATCACAAAAACAATTTTAGAAAAGCTTGATGACCACGACATTTTTGTTGCTGAGATGGGCGCGCGCCATAGAAATGACATAAAAAAAGTCGCCTCAATTGTAAAGCCTGACATTGCAATTATCACCACAATTGGAAAGGCTCACCTTGAAAGTTTTGGAAGCCTTTCTGAAATTGAAAACACAAAGTATGAGCTTGTTGAAAGTTTGCCAGCCTCTGGTCAAGCGATTTTTAATGGAGATTCGACAGGGTCATACAAACTTTACAACCGATTTAAAGGCAACAAGTTTTTGACAAACAGAGAAAAATCGTTTGCCTTTGCAAAAAACATTGAGTGCAGTGAAAGAGGAAGCTCTTTCGAACTTGTGCTTGACGGCAAGTCAAACAAAGTCAAAACCCGGCTTCTTGGGAAATGCAACATCGACAACATTGTGACTGCTGCTGCCTGCGCATACATCTTAAGTGTTCCGCTTGACGACATTGTTGACGCAATAAGCTCGCTTACTCCTTCTACGCATCGACTGGAACTTATGCGCTCTCGGCCAGTTGTGATTGACGACTCTTACAACTCAAATGAGGTTGGCTTTAAAGAGGCACTTGATGTGCTTTCAAAGTTTGAGGGCAAAAAGATTGTGGTCACGCCTGGCATTGTCGAGCTTGGTCAAGAACAGTCTATGGCAAACTTTAAAATTGGCTGTCAGATTGCCGATGTGGCAGATTTTATTGTGATTATGAATGAGACAAACAAAAACGACATCTACTCTGGCGCAATTTCTCATAACTTTAACAAGAAAAACATCTTTTTTGCAAACAGTCGGGCTCGGCAAGAAGAAATTTTAAAACTTATTGTCAACGAAAACTCTGTTGTTTTGTTTGAAAACGATTTGCCAGATAACTATAAATAATGTTTTTTGAACGAAAATTTTTTGATTGTTGCTGTTCTTAAAAAATATTTTTATTTTGGGGGTGAAAATGAAAACAGTTGCTGTGATTTTTGGTGGTCAAAGTGTTGAGCATGACATTTCAATTATCACCGCATTGCAAGCGATGAAAAAAATTCCAAAAGGCTATCAGGCCTTTCCGATTTACATAACACATGAAGGAGTGCTCATGTGTGGAGATAATCTTGCCGAAGCGGAAACCTATCTCGACTTTTCAAAGCGCGTGAAAAATCCGCTTTTAGTCAGCATTGATTTTGAAAACAAATGTTTTCTTCTGCTCAAAAACAACAAAATCAAAAAGCGAGTCAAAGTTGACTGCGCCCTGCTGTGTAACCATGGTCATGGTGGCGAAGATGGCTCGCTTCAAGGTCTGTTGGAGCTTGCAGGAATTGCCTACACTTCTTCAAACCTAGCAAGCTCTGCACTGACTATGGACAAAACTCTGACCAAGCTTATGCTTGCACATGAGCACATTCGCAATTTGCCATATGTGCAATTTGACATAAGTGAATATAAGGCAAGAAAACTGAAAATTTTGCAAAAAATAAAGCAAAAATTGGGCTTTCCTTGCATTATAAAACCAGCAAATCTTGGCAGTTCTGTTGGAATTGACATATGTGAATGTGAGGCAAGGCTTGAAAAACAAATTGACGAGGCGTTTCTTTATGACGAGCGTGTTCTGGTGGAAAAATATTTGGCAAATGCAGAGGAATACAGTTGTGCAGTCATAAAAATCAACGAAAAGGTTTTGAGCGGAAAGGTCAGCAAAGTCAAAAAGGAAAAAATTTATACCTTTGAAGACAAATATATAAAAGAGCAGGAAGAGGGCAAGGTTGAAATTGAAAAATCGCTTCTTGAAAAAATCAAGAAAGAAGCAATCTCTTCATATAAAGCTTGCAGATGCGATGGCGTGGTCAGGGTTGACTTTCTTTATGACCGAAAGAAAAAAGAGCTTTATGTCAACGAGCTAAATTCTATTCCTGGTTCGCTTTCTTTCAATATGTTTGATGGTTCGTTTGAAGATCTGATTTCTGTGCTGATTGAAGAGGGCAAAGAAAAACAAGCCAAAAAGAGCAGAGAGATTTACAAATTTAACAGCAAGGCGATTGAAAGTTTTATCAAGCTGTCTGGCAACAAAAGCAAGAAATAGTTTTTTTGCAAAAAAATCTTGAAAAATTGGGCAAAAATTGCAAAAAATTGACAATTTTGTTGATTTTTGCCTTCTTTTGTTTGGATGTGAATTTATTTAAAAATGTATAGTATCATTTCAAAAATGGAGGAGAAATGTTAGTTAAAGATTTATTGGAAGGCGTTGAAGTTTTGCAAGGCAGGACTGATGGCGATATGGTTGACATCAAAATCGACAGCAAAAAAGTGGGTTATGGCGATGTTTTTGTTGCAATGAAAGGGGGCCGTTTTGACGGCAACGATTTTGCCAAAGAGGCGCTTGACAAAGGGGCTTCTTATGTGATAAGCGAGCAAAACCTGCCTTTTGAGAATGTGATTGTGGTGCGCGATGCAAGAAAAGCTTACGCCGAGATCTGCAAAAACTTTTTTGGCAAAGCATGTGACCAGCTCAAGCTTATTGGCGTGACTGGCACAAATGGAAAAACCACCACTTGCAACATCATTGCAAGCGTGCTTCGTGCTGGTGGAAAAAATGTTGGCGTTATTGGCACGCTTGGCGCAAGATATAACAGCGAAACGGTGCATACATCTATGACCACACCTGATCCATATCTTTTGCATAAACTTTTTAAAGAGATGAAGGATGATGGGGTTGAATATGTGGTTATGGAAGTTTCAGCTCACGCACTTGCTTTAAACAAGCTGGAAGGGATCAAGTTTGAAGAGGGCATTTTGACCAACATAACTGAAGACCACCTTGACTTTTTTGGCGATATGGAAAATTATGCCAAGGCCAAGATGTCCTTTTTCGACCCAAAGTATATGAAGCTTGGCATTGTTTTTGGCGAAGATAGGTATGGAAGACTTTTGATGTATAAGTCAAAAGTTCCAACCATTTGTTATGGCAAAGGCAGAAAGTTTGATGTGAGCGGAAGAGATATCGTGACAAATTTTGATGGAAGCCATTTTGTTTGCGACTATCTTGGCGAGCAAATTGAAATTGACAGCCACCTTGTTGGAGAATATAATGTTGAAAATTTGCTTGCAGCGATTGCATCAACGCGCTCTATTGGAATTGGGAAAGAAGCGTTGCAACTAGGCATAAAAAATCTTGCGCCAGTCGAAGGGAGATTTAACATTATCAACATTTTGGGCAAAAACATCATTATTGACTATGCTCACACACCTGACGGACTTGAAAAAGTGCTTAAGACCGCTCGCGCACTTTCCGACAACAAACTTGTGTGCATATTTGGCTGTGGAGGCAACCGTGACAGACAAAAAAGGCCAATCATGGGCAAAATTGCCTCGACCCTTGCAGATGATGTGATAATCACAAGCGACAATCCTCGCTTTGAAAAACCAGAAGACATTATTCAAGAAATTGAAGCGGGGGTGACAAAAAAATGCGTTTGCATTCCAAACAGACAACAGGCAATTGAAGGCGCAATGAAAAAGTATAAAGACAAAACCACAATCGTCATTGCTGGCAAAGGCGCTGAAAATTATCAGGAAATTGAAGGGAAGAAATATCCTTTCAGCGATTTTGAAGTGGTTTACAACTATGCCAGGTCTCTTCAAAAACCGCTGAAGACAGACAAAAGTTATCCTTTTCGAGATGAATTTAAATAATTAAGACTAAATAAATAAAATTGCCATAAAATATTTTAGGAGGAAATTATGCTGAAATATTATATGGCTTTTTTGCTTGCTCTTATCCTTGGAATTTTGCTTGCTTTTCCAATTTTAAAACTTTGTAAAAAGTTTCACCTGTCTCAAACAATCTTGCATTATGTGGACAAGCACGCTGGCAAAAGTGGAACTCCGACAATGGGCGGGCTTATCTTTATTTTTGCCATCATCATTGCAAGTGCATTTTTTCTGCGTGGACAAGTTATGGGCGCACTTTTGGCGCTGGTGACAATGGTGGGCTATGGTTTGCTTGGCTTTTTGGACGATTTTATCAAGGTCAAATTTCACAAAAATGAAGGGCTCAAACCATATCAGAAAATAATCGGACAAGTTGGCATTTCGCTTGTCATTGCAGTGTATGTTTACCTAAACATTGGCGGAAAACTTGAATTTTTTGGACTAAATATTGATATAGGTGCTTTTATCATTCCTTTTATTGTTTTCTTCTTTGTTGCGGTGACAAATTCTGTCAATCTTATCGACGGACTTGACGGTCTTGCTGGTGGCGTCAACAGTGCTTATTTTTTATTTTTTGGGCTTATCTTGGTTTTGCTTGGGCAAACAGAGTATGCACTCATCTCTTTTGCGAGCGTTGGAGCTTTGCTTGCATTTTTGATTGTCAACTGCTTTCCAGCCAAAATTTTTATGGGTGACACAGGCTCACTTGCTCTTGGCGGGCTGATGGCAAGCGTGGCGGCGCTTTCTTCCACCGAACTTTTGATGCCAATCATTGGTCTTATGTTTGTGGTGACGGCAGTCTCTGACATTGTGCAAGTTTTACATTACAAGCGCACGCACAAAAGAGTTTTTCTTATGGCTCCACTTCATCATCATTTTGAGAAAAAAGGTGTGCATGAAAACCGAATTGTCTTAGTATATATATTAATAACAATGGTGCTTGGACTTTGCGTGTTTGTGGGGTACATGGCACTTCTAGGGGTTTTATGATATGTTAAATTTGAGAGGAAAAAAAGTTTTGGTCTATGGCATGGCCTCAAGCGGTCAATCGGCAGCGTCACTTTTGCATGAAGAAGGTGCATGCGTGAGCATATATGATGACGAAAACAAATTTTCCTCTTTTTATAGCTTCGAAAAATCGCCAACGCTGAAAAAATTTGACCTTGTGGTCGTCAGTCCTGGCATAAAGGTAAGAGGCAATGATTTGATATCTTTTTTTGTTGCGAATGGCACTCCGCTTATAAGCGAGCTTGACCTTGGCTATCTTTTTTGCAAAGGCAAGGTGATAGGCATCACAGGCACAAATGGCAAGACGACGGTGACAAGTATGGTTGGCGACATCTTCAAAAAGTCGGGCAAAGAAAGTTTTGTTTGCGGAAATATTGGTCTTCCAATTTCAAGCATTGCAAAAAAGACAAGCAAAAAAAGCTTTGTCATCACAGAGGTGAGCAACTTTCAGCTTGAGCTGTCAAAACATTTTTGCCCTTTTGTTGCTTGCATTTTAAATCTTGCGCCAGACCATCTTGACAGGCATGGAAGTTTTGAAGAATATGTCAGGGTGAAAAAGAAAATTCTTGCCAGACCAAAGAGACAAAAAATTGTGTTAAATTATGACGATAAAATCACAAGAGAGCTTTATTTAAACAAAAAAACACTGTTTTTTTCAAAAAAAATGCTAAATAAAGGTGTTTTTATCAAAAATGGCGCGATTTATTTCAACAAAACAAAAATTATCTCTTGCAACGATATTCCTCTTTTTGGTGAGAAAAATTTGGAAAACACGCTTGCCGCTGTTGCAATTGCTTGTGCGTGCAAGATAAAGCCAATGTATATCAAAAAGGCTATTTCAGAATTTAAAGCCCCACCGCATCGCATGGAATATCTCGGACAGGTCAATGGCGCCGATGTGTTTGATGACTCAAAAGCCACAAACATTTCTGCTTGCAAAAGTGCCATTGAGTCGCTTGGTGAAAAAAGGATTGTGCTTTTGATTGGTGGACAAAACAAAGACTTCAAATTTGATGAGATTTTTTCGGTAGGCTATGACTTTGAAGAGGTGCTTTGTTTTGGACAGTGCGGTCAAGAGGTGTTTGACTGCGCCAGTCAATATGGTTATAGCCCAAAAATTTTTCCGAGCATGAAAGGGGCAGCTTTTTATGCAAAAGAGAAAGCTCAAAAAGGGCAAAAGATTTTGCTTGCGCCAGCCTGTGCAAGCTTTGACGAATTTTCTTCTTACGCGGTGAGAGGAGAGGTTTTTAAGGAGATAATGCTTGGCAGTTACGAAAAAATCGAAATGCAGTAAACCAAATAGTTGCAATCGACAAATTTTAAAGATTGTTTTGCTTATTCTGGCACTCACAAGTTTTGGTTGTCTTATGGTTTATAGCGCAAGTTTTTACAGCGCAAACTATCACTATGGCAATCCTTACTTTTTTCTGTTTAAACAGATTTTGGGAGTGGTGCTGGGCATTTTTGCCATGATTTTTTTCAGTTTTGTCGACTATCATCTTCTAAAAAAATATAAAACTTGGATTATCGTCATTTCAATCATCTTGCTTGTGCTGGTTTTTGTTCCTGGTCTTGGCATGGAAAGTTATGGCGCAAAAAGGTGGATTTCAATCTTAGGCTTTTCCATTCAACCCTCTGAAATTGCCAAGTTTGCGCTTGTCATCTTTATTGCTGGCTATATGTCAGACAATCACGACAAAGTCAAAACTTTCAAAGGCCTTCTGCCAGTGCTGTGCGTGGCTGGAGTTATTTGCATTTTAACCATGCTTGAGCCAAGCATGAGTGTGACCATGTGCATTGGCTTTGTAACGCTTTTTATGCTTATCATTGGTGGAATGAGCAAAAAACACACCCTTATGTTTTCAATCCCAGCCGCAGCCGTTGTGCCACTGCTTGTGGTGCTGGAGCCTTACAGGCTTAGGCGACTTATGGCGTTTATCGACCCTTGGGCATCACCACAAGGTGAGGGTTTTCAGCTTATTCAATCGCTCTACAGCCTTGGAAGCGGAGGACTTTTTGGTGTTGGACTTTTCAATTCAAGGCAAAAATATCTCTTTTTGCCCTTTGCCGAATCTGACTTTATATTGTCAATCATAGGTGAAGAAATCGGCTTTGTTGGGCTTATCGTGCTTATGAGTATTTTTCTTGCCCTTATCTACAGCCTTATCAAAATTGCGCTAAACGCAAAAGACAGGTTTGGCTCAATGCTGGTTGCAGGCGTGGCTTTTATCATTGGAGTTCAAACCCTTCTCAACATTGCTGTTGTCACAGGCTCCATACCTCCAACTGGCTTGCCACTGCCTTTTATTTCAAGTGGTGGAACATCTGTCACCGTGTTTATGGCTGGCATTGGCATTTGTCTCAATGTTTTAAGGCAAAGTCAAGGTCAAGACTATAAGGTGATAAAAGCACCTCGCTTCAAAAAAACTGCAAAAAACTGATTGGTTTAATAAAAGAGAAAAGTTCAAAGCAATTTTGGTATGATAAAAGTTTGAATAGGTCAAAAACAATTTTGGTTTGAAAAATTTGTGATTTAAAACGATTTAGGTTGCCAAAATACAAAATTTTTGTTTTTCTTTTGTCAAAAACAAGGCAAATTTTCATATATCTAAATATGGCGAAATTTTTTATTAACGGAAAAAATCGGCTTTGTGGTGAAGTCGAAATGGACACGGCAAAAAATGCACTTTTGCCAATCCTTGCAGGTTGCATTATGGTGGAAGGCAAAGTGACACTTGAAAAGGCAACTGCTTACACCGATGTTGAGGCGATGTGTGACATTTTAAGGGCGCTTGGCGGAGTGGCTCAGCGCAAAGGTGACGACCTTGAAATTGACTGTTCATCTCTTGATAAATGCGAGTTGTCGCATGAGCTTGCAAGCCCTGTTCGGTCATCAATTTTCACGCTTGGGCCTTTGCTTGCAAGGCTTGGCAAGGCAAAAGTTGCCTATCCTGGCGGTTGCGACATTGGACTTAGGCCGATTGACATACATCTTTCTTCTTTAAGGCAACTCGGATGCAAGATTGTGGAGAAAAACGGATATATCTATGCAGAAAAGGGCAAGCCTTTGACAAGAGAGGTGTTTTTGTCATTTCAAAGTGTGGGCGCGACTGAAAATATTATGATGTTTTGCGCGCTTTTGCCGGGTGAGAGCAAAATTTACAACTCGGCAAAAGAGCCAGAGATTGTTGACCTTGCGCGCTTTCTCAGCTGTTGTGGGGCAAAGATTGAAGGGGCGGGCACTGATGTTATCACAATCATTGGCGTTGAACGACTTGAGGGGTGCAGATATAGGGCGATTTCTGACCGTATTGAATGCGGAACTTTTTTGATTGCTGCGGCAATGACTGGCGGAGAGGTGAAACTTGAAAATGCAGTTTCAAAACACAATAGCGCGCTGATTGAAAAGCTTAAAACCTGCGGATGTCTTATCAAAGAAGGTGACAATGAAATCTTTCTTTCAGCGCCAAAAAGGCTGGAGAGTTTTGTTGATGTTGAAACGGCGGTTTATCCAGGTTTTCCAACCGACCTTCAACCTCAAATTGTTGCGCTTGCTTCAATTGCAAAGGGGTGCAGTCTTGTCTTTGAAAATGTGTTTGAAAACAGATTTAACTATGTCGGCGAGCTTTTAAAAATGGGCTGTGACATTCGGTTTAAGTCGTCCATTTGCATCATTCGTGGCAAAGACAAAATTTTTGGCGCAGATGTGGTTTCAACCGACCTTAGAGGTGGCGCCGCTTTGGTGCTGGCTGGTCTTGCCTGTGAAGGCTACACCACAATCAGCCGAGTGGAATTTGTCGACCGAGGCTACTTTCATCTTGAAGACAAACTTGTCCAGCTTGGCGCAGATATAAAAAGAATTTAATTTTTTTGCTGTTTTTTCTTGTTTTTACATCAAAAATACATTAAAATATCACTGTATGAGCAAGAAAAGTAAAAGAATCATCATTTCACTTTCTGTTGTTGTGGCGCTGATTGGCGTGATTGTGGCGCTGTCGTTTACTGTCTTTTCACTTAAAAATGTGGAGGTTGACTTTCGCACCTCTCATCAAAACATAACTCTCTCTGATGAAGAAATCGTTGAAGGCGGAGACTTTTCTTATGGCGCCAGTGTGTTTTTTCATGGGAAAAATGGCTATGTTGAAAAAATTGAAAGCCTTTCGCCTTATATTGATGTGGTCAACATTGAAACAGTTTTTCCGTCAACCTTTGTCATTCACATCGCAGAAAGGCAAGAGGTCTATGCTTTTGCCTATAACGGCACAACCTTTATCACAGACCAAAACTTGCGCATTTTAAAAGAAGAGGTTGACTTTGTTTCAACTCGTGAAAACGCCATGCTTTTTGAAGGTGTGGAGATTGCAGAAAACGACTATCAAGTGGGTGATTATCTTCAGATTGAAAATTTTATTGACATCTACTCTTCTCTTTTTGAATGCAACAGAACCTTAACCGAACAAACCTCACTTATCTCTTCAATAAAGCTTTTGAGCGAATTTGATGAGAACATTCAACAAACTCAAACGACCGCTGTTTTAAACCTTTTTAGCGGTCAAACAGTGCAGATAAAAAATGCAACTTATGGACTGAGGTATAAACTCAACATGTTCCTTTCTGTCTTTTCAAATCTATACTCACTTATTGGTCAAGAGATTGCTTCTGGTGGAGTATGGACTGAAGAGCTTCTCGACAGTTGCACAATTATTGTAAACAACTTCTATAACTATACCGAACACAACGAAACAGAGTGTTATTTCAACATTTTGCCATAAAAAAGAGGTGAACATTTGGACAAATTTTTTCGATTTGTCCTTTTTTTAGTTTGACATTATGGGTTTTATATATTAAAATATTACTATAAATGCACATGTGCGCACATTTTATTTTGTTGGTGGTCTTATGAAAAAAGAAAAGGTTTTGGTTTTTGAACTTGGCTCTTCCGCTCTGCGCGCAATGCTTGCAGGGCGGGGACTTAATAACACTTTTGTTGTCAAAGCATACAAAGAAATTGCTTATGACGGTTTTTATGAAGGCAAATTTCTTGAACCTGAAAAATTGACAACAATTTTTTCGCAAGTGATTTCTGAATTTGACTGCAAAGAAGAAGACACAAAAAAGGTGTTTATCGGCGTGCCTGCTGAGTTTTCTTCTGTCAGCACAACAACTGTTTCGCTCAATCTTGGCAACAGAAGAAAGGTGAAACAGCAAGACATTGACGAGCTTTTCTATATGGCAAGCGAAAAAGCCAAAGACAGAAATGTTGAAATCTTGTCAGTCAGCGCTCTTTCTTATCTGCTTGATGAGGGCAGAGCATCGATTGACCCAGTTGGTGAAAATGCAATCTCAATTTCGGCAAACCTTTCAATCATCTATGCAAACCGCACATTTATCGAACTTTTCAACAAAATTGTTTCAGCCAACGAGTTTGAGTCGGTTGAATATATCTCAGAGCCTCTCGCTCAAGCATTGTATGTTGTCAGCAAAGAGGAAAGGGAAGAGCCTTGCCTTATCATTGATGTTGGCGACCTTACAACAAGCGCTTCATTTGTCAAAGGTGAGGGCTTAAGCAATATGGCAAGCTTTTCACGAGGCGGTGGCTTTATCACAAATGACCTGTCTGAAGCTTTTGACCTTACAATAAGCGAAGCTGAAAGACTCAAAGCTCAAATCATACTTTCACTTAAAGGCAGAAGCAATGATTATTATGACCTTACAACCGACCTTGGCAAAACAATCAAAATTCCACTTAGCAGTGCAAACGAGATTGTTTCTTTCCGCATTGAAGAAATCGCTCAAGCCGTTTCAAAGTGCGTTCAACTTTTCTCTAAGAGCTACATCAACTATCTGCCTGTCTATTTGACTGGCGCTGGAATAAGCAAAATCAAAGGTGGGCGCGACTTTTTGGCAAAATGCCTTGGCAGAAATGTTAAGTATGGTGTTCCGCCACTTCCTGCAAAGGACAAGCCAGAACTTGCGTCAATTTACTCGCTTGTGAGCTCTGCACTAGGGCAGTAAAAATGCATAAACTACAAAAAAAATGAAAATTTATGCATTTTTTCAAAAAATTTTGCTTTAAACGATTGCAAAATTTTGAAAGTTGTATTACAATAAGGATAAGTTATTGAAAGGGGTGAACTATGGATAACGATATGATGAGAACTGCAGTTGCAAAAATTAAGGTTGTTGGTGTCGGCGGTGGCGGAAACAATGCTGTCAACAGAATGATTGATGCAGGTGTTTCTTCTGCTGAGTTTGTTGCTGTCAACACTGACAAACAATCTCTTCTTATCAGCAAGGCAGAAACAAGACTTCAAATTGGTGAAAGACTGACAGGTGGTCTTGGCGCTGGTGCAAAGCCAGAAATTGGACAAAAGGCTGCTGAAGAGAGCAAAGCTTCAATCACTGATATGCTTAAAGGCACAAACATGCTTTTCATTACTGCAGGTATGGGTGGCGGAACTGGAACTGGTGCTGCACCTGTTATTGCACAAATTGCAAAAGAAATGGGCATTTTGACTGTTGCGGTTATCACAAAACCTTTTGCTTTTGAAGGGCCAATCAGAGCAAAAAATGCTGAAGAAGGACTTGAAAATCTTAGAAAATATGTTGATTCACTCGTTGTTATTCCAAACGAAAAGCTTCTTCAAATTGTTCCTAAGAAAACTCCACTTTCTGAAAGTTTCAGATTTGCTGACGATGTGCTTAGACAAGGCGTTCAAGGAATAAGTGACCTTATCGTTTATCCAGGTCTTATCAACCTCGACTTTGCTGACGTTACAACAATTATGAAAGACAAAGGTCTTGCTCACATGGGTATCGGTTATGGCTCAGGTGACAACAAGGCGCTTGATGCTGTAAAACAAGCGGTTGCATCTCCTCTTCTTGAAACAACAATTGAAGGGGCAACGGGTCTTCTTATCAACATCAAAGGTGGCGACGACCTTACACAAGACGATGTAAACGAGGCAGCTTCTCTTGTCAGAGAGGTGGTTGACTCTTCTTGCAACATTATTCTTGGAACTAGCATTGACCCAAATATGCATGATGAAGTTGAAATCACTTTGATTGCAACAGGTTTCAAAAATGCTGAAGACAAAGAAAAGAAAGACAGCGCTATGGAAGGCGCTCGCTCAATTGGAAACATGGGACAAAAAGAGCCAACAGCAAGAAGTCTTTTCTCTGGCTACATTCAAAAAGAGAAGGAAGAGCAAATGGCAAATCCAAATGTTTCAATCGGAAGAGCAAGCGAAGACAAGACTTCTTCTCGAATTGATATTTCTTCAAATGTTCCACCATGGATTGAAAAACTCAGAAGAAACAAGAAATAAAAAACGAGCAGGCAAAAATTTGTCTGCTTTTTTTATAATTTTGACTTTCAATTGATTTTATGCATAGCTCAGGTTATAAGACAAAATACAAAAATAAATTCGACTTTTCGACTTTTTTGTGTTTTGTCTTTTTGCTTTTTGTGTTTTATCATTTTGCATGAGGAGGGCGCTATGGAAATCTTTGTTGAACAGACTCTTTTGATAAACTTTTTTCAAAATGCTCTTATTCTTAAGCTGACCTCATTTTTTGTCAAAGAAAAGGCAAGGTTTTGGTTTTTGATTTCGCTTTTTGCTGGAACGGTGGCTCTTGTCGTTCCGCTTTTTGCACTTGCCTTTTATGCTAAAATTTTGCTTCAGATTTTTCTTGCCGTTCTGATTGTTTGTCTTTCATTTAAATTTCGCTCGCCCGCCAAGTTTTTCTATATTTTGGTGACCTTTTTCATTTTCACCTTTATCTTGGGCGGAGCTTGCTTTGCTATTGAAGAGGCTGTCGGCTCTTATCCACTTTTTATCGTTTGCCTTGTCAGTCTTGCAATATTTTTTCTGGTCAAGTTTGTCATTTTCTATCACAACCGCATGCAGAGGATCAAAAGTTTTACCTATTCAGTCAAAATCAAAGCCAACGGCAAAGAGGTGGAAGAAAATGGCTATTTGGACAGCGGAAATGTTTTGCTTGACAGTGTGACAAAGTCGCCAATAATTTTGGTCAACTACAAAGTTTTCAAACAGCTTTATGACGATGTATCTCTTGTCAGTCTGCTTTCAAAATCAAAGCAAGACAAAATCAATTGCGCACATTATGTGAAGATCAATTCTGTTGGAAGCGGAAGCAAAATTCTTGCCTTTGTGGTTGATGAGATTGTGCTTAACGATGAGCAAACAATCAAAAATCCAACGCTTGCGCTCAGCTTTTCTGGCTTTGAAAAGAGCTTTAAAGCCAATGTGCTTTTAAACAGCCAAATTGTTTTTGGAGGATGATTTTCTGTAAAAAAGCAAATTTTTAAGCTGAAATTTATCAATTTTTGGAGGGTTTATGCAAAAAATTTTATTTATAATCAAACTTTTCTTTTACAAACTGTTTCATCATAAAGACTATGTTCTGTCAAGGCAAATTGTTTGCTATGTTTGTGGCAATGAAGAATTTTTGCCACCACTTTCTTCAGATGAAGAGAACGCTCTTTTACTCGAAAAAGAAGCGGGCTCTCAAGAGGCAGTTACAAAACTTATTGAACACAATTTAAGGCTTGTGGCTTTTATTGCCAAAAAGTTTGAGTCCAGCAAGATTGAATATGAAGACCTTATTTCAATTGGCGCGGTTGGGCTTATCAAAGCGGTCAAAACATTCAAGCCTGACAAAAACATTCGCCTTGCAACCTATGCCTCTCGTTGCATTGAAAACGAAATTTTGATGCAGATCAGAAAAACCTCGAAAGTGAAAAATGATATCAGCCTTGACAAACCTTTGAGCGAAGACTTTGACGGAAATCAGCTTGTGCTTTCTGATATTTTGCCTAGTGATGAAGATGTTATGTCTCAAGCGGTTGACGAGCCTGCAGACAGGGCAATTGTTCATCAGCTTATTGCAAAACTTGGTCAAAGAGAGCAAGAGATCATGATTTTGCGCTATGGTCTTCTTGGACAGGAAGAACTGACTCAGCGCGAAGTTGCCGATAAGCTTGGCATCAGCCAAAGTTATATCTCAAGGCTTGAAAAGAGAATTTTAAAAGAAATGAAGTATGAACTTGAAAAGAGCTTTTTATGAGCCCTTTTCATTGAAAAATTTGAAAAGATTGACCTTTTTTGTCGATTGTGAATAAGAAAAAGCCATTGGTTAAACATATCTCCTAGAAAGGAGGAGATTATGTCTTCCAAGGTCTCAATTGCAGGTGTTGACACAACCAAACTGCCAAAGCTTTCAAACAACGACATTTTGGCGCTTATAAAAAAAGTCAAAAATGGTGACGCTCACGCTCGTGAGCAATTTGTCGTTGCAAATCTCAGGCTGGTGCTGAGCGTTGTGCATAGATTTAATGCCAAAGGTGACAGAGCCGACGACATGTTTCAAGTTGGATGTGTGGGACTGCTTAAGGCTATAGACAATTTTGACGAAACTTTGAATGTCAAGTTTTCAACTTACGCTGTGCCTATGATTGTTGGTGAAATAAGGCGATATCTGCGCGACAACAATTCGATAAGAGTCAGCCGTTCAATGCGTGACATTGCCTACAGAGCCATGCAGGCGAAGGAAGAACTTTCAAAGGACTCTTTCAAAGAACCGAGCTTGGAAGAGATTGCAAACAAAATCGATGTTCCGTTAAAAACCGTAACTTTCGCGCTGGATGCAATAAGTGAAACGGTTTCGCTCAGTGATCCAATTTATAGCGAGGGCAGTGACACGATTGCACTCTTAGACCAAATTGCTGACAACAACTGCACAAACGAAAATATTGACGAGTCGCTCTCAATACGCTCAGCAATCAAAACGCTTTCACCGCGTGAAAAAGAGATTTTGCTTATGCGCTATTATTCAGGCAAAACGCAGACAGAAGTCAGCGAAGAAATTGGCATAAGCCAGGCGCAAGTGTCAAGACTTGAAAAAAATGCACTAAAATCGGTAAAAGATTTTTTGATTTAGTTCTTTTTTGCCAAATTTCGACATATACACAAACTATGGAAAGTTCATTTTTAGAGTTAAGATGCAAAGAAGTGGTCAATGTGCTGGATGGTCGCAAACTTGGTCATATCATTGACATAATTTTTGATTTGTCTTCGGCAAGAGTGTTGGGGATTTTGGTGCCAGGCGAAAAAACAGGCTGGAATGTTTTTAAAAATACAAACCAGCTGTTTATTCCTTTTGGATGCATAGTCAAGATTGGCGAAGATGCCATTTTGGTGGAAGTGCAAGGACAGGGAGTTCCAGAAAACCCATATCAAGTGTTGCAGAAAAAATAACTGCCATTCTAGGCAGTTTTTTTGTGTTTTTATGCAAGAAAATTGTCGAAATTGAGAAAAATATTTGGTTAAATTCTTTTTATGTATATAATATAATATGAATATCAGTATGTAAAAGGAGGTAAAAAGTTGATTAATAAAAATAGGCTTGCAACTATATTGTTTCCAATCGTGCTTTTAGCTGTGGCTTTATTGTTAACCTTTTTACCTACGCCAAATCAAGCTGAAGCTTATGATTGGACAGGAATTGTCTATGCAAAATATATGCCATATTCGCCTAGCGCAAGTACATATTATTCTCCAATAAATATGTCTGCGCATATGCAATACACAAACAATATTTCTTATTATGACATCATCAATAGTTCAATCTCGCAAGGCGCAAGTGCGACAACTGACGGAACAATTTTTCAAGGTTCAAACAACTCAACTTTCAGTTATGACTATATATTTTATAGATTTGAAATCTCTTCAACAAGCCATGTCTTTTTTAGGCAGGTCAGGTTTGGTGGACAAAAATCTTCAACTTATACAGCTCATTATACTGGAACGGACTATGGGATAAACACCTCGCAAACTTCCTTCGCCTATGAAGAGACTGTTGGAAGGACTGATGTTTTTGGTGATACATATCTAATAAACGAAATGGTCGATATTGTTTTGGTTTATGAGTATTACATAAATGGCAATAGTGTTCGCGTTTCAAGTGGCTCTGTCGCAGATGAGATGTCTGGTGGGCTTTCAAGAGCAACAACGGTTAACCCAAGCAATTATCAGAGAGAAGGCTATACTTTAGATGGCTTTTGGTCAGGCGAAAACAAAACGGGAAAGCAAGTGCTTGATGCAAACGGCTATTTTGTCGACTATGCATTTACTCCAGGTGCAACTCTTTATCCTGGATATACCGAAATAACATACATGTTTGATGTCAACAATCATCTTGATGGGGTTGACAATGGCGCGGAATCAGAAATTTCATTCTCGATGAGCATTGACGGAGTGGAGGTTGGCACTGAGCTTGATGATTATTGGGATGGAATACGGCCAAATGCAATTATAGAAATCTACGATATTGAAACTAGAAGCTTTTATTCAGAATATACCTACACAATCTCAGACCCTTCAGTAGAAATGGAAGATAGCACGAGCGACCACATAAAGATCAGAATGCCAACAAAGCAAGTCACTTTGACAATCTATTTTACCTCTTTTGGTCCGGACAACCGCAATGCTTACTGGACAGATCAGTCAATTTGGAGCGGTGCAGGGCAAGATTTCAATGATTATTCTTGGGCTGGCTCGGGCTCGGAGGCAGACCCATACCTTATTCAGTCGGAGTGGGATTTGGCATATCTAAGTTGGTCAGTCTATAACAAAAATGAAAATTCTGTTTTGGCTGACAACGATATCTATTTTTATGAAAATGTCTTTTTTAGGCAGACAAAAGATTTGGATTTTTCAGCATATTATTGGCAACCTATCGGCTTGCAAACCAAGCGAGATGGCTCGTCAGACCCTGTTGCTTTTTCAGGACATTATGATGGTGACGGTTTTGAAATTTCTGGCATCTACACCTCGCCAGGCTCAAACGCTGCAAATGACTATCAGGCATTGTTTGGTGTTGTGATGGGTGAGACTGCCGATAAAAAAGCAAGCATTTCAAATATAAAAATGGTTGACTCTATTGTTCAAGGACGCGACTATGTTGCGGGAATTGTAGGCATAGGCGGTTATCTTAGTCTTGAAAATTGTTCTAGCTCTGCAATAGTTTGGGCTTCTTACTATTCTGCTGGGATTGTAGGATACACAATGCAACAGGCAAGTATCTCAAACTGTGTCAATGAGGGAAAAATCATTTCAACACAAAGAAATTATATTGCGTATGTTGGCGGAATTGTAGGGCGTGCGCAAAACAATTTGTCTCTTCAAAATAGTTGCAATTATGGTCAGATAATAGGATATAGTGATTATGCTGGAGGAATTGCTGGTTCGGTTGAAGACAATGCGACTGTTCAAAGCTGTTTTAATTTTGGAGTGGTTGAAGCAAACAATGGTGTTGGCGGCATAGTTGGCGATATCAATTCTGATTATGTTATAACAATCAATGCTTGTTTTAACAACGCAAATATATGCGGCAACGATAATGTCGGTGGGATTGTAGGAAGGTTCAATGGCATCGCAAGCGAAACAATTTCAAATTGTGGAGTAGAAGGCGCTGTTATAACTGGCAACAGCAATGTAGGAATTTTTGTTGGATATATTTCAACTGGTGCAACAGTGGAAAACTGCTATGCGGTTGTTGAAGGCGGTATAGCGCCTTATGGGACAAATTCTGGCACTTTCACAAATTGCCTTTGGATTGAGGGTGACGCGAAAAACTATTATGGCAGTGATTTCTCAGGTTTTGCTTGGCTAAATCCGAGCGGCTGTCCAATTCCAAAAGATTTGGCTTTGGCAGGGCAGTTCTGGACAGAAGACATCACAAACCAAATAATTTCAAGTGGTGATTGGTCGGCTTTCGTTGCATAAAAAAAAGCGCGAAGAAAATTCGCGTTTTTTTGTTAATTAAAGCATGCTTAAAAAAGATTTGAGAGCAAAGGTGTCGTCAAAATTTTTATAGACCATTGCAAACCTGACATAAGCGATTTCATCAATTGCCTTTAAAGCTGAAAGGACAAGCTCGGCTAGACGAGATGATGCAATTTCGCTTGTTGTCATAGACTGCAATTTTTTTTCAATGCTGTCAAGCACCTCTTCAATGGTCTCCATTTTGACAGGGCGTTTTTCGCAAGCCTTTACAATGCCTCTTTTGAGTTTTTCGCGGTCAAAAGGTTGTTTTGAGCCGTCTTTTTTTATCACAACAACTGGCACGCGTTCAACACTTTCATAGGTTGTAAAGCGTCTGCCACAATTAAGGCATTCTCGTCTTCTTCTGATTGAATTTGTCTCGTCACTGTTTCTTGAGTCAAGCACTTTGCTTTCGCTGTGACCACAATATATACATTTCATTTCTTCACCTCTTACACTAAATATACCACATTTAGAAAAGTTGGTCAAACAAATTTGCTCTTTTTCTTGGAATTTGTCATTTTGTCGCTATTTGACAAATAAACTAAGGTATATGCAAAATTTGTCGTCTTGTCAATTTAATAAATACTTTGTCATTTCTTCTGTAAGCAAAGCATGTCCTCACGCGGTCAGAAGGCGTTTTTTTGACCTTGGCTTCACTCATGGTCAAAAGGTGAAAAAGGTGCGCTCATCACTGCTTGGCAAGGTTATTTTGGTGGAAATTCGTGGTTATTTGCTTTCAATCCGAACTTCGCTTGCCAAGTTTTTGGAGGTTGAAGAGTGAGGGTCAGCTTGATTGGCAATCCAAACACTGGCAAGACAACGCTTTTCAACAGCCTTACTTTGTCAAATGAGCATGTTGGCAATTGGCATGGCGTGACGGTTGAAGAAAAGGCAAAAAAGATTGTTTGGAAAGGGCAGGAGATTGAAGTGGTGGACTTGCCAGGCATATATTCGCTTTCGCGTTTGTCCTTTGAAGAAAAGGTGGCAACTGACTATCTTTTGTCGCATCAAAACGATGTGGTTGTCAACATCTGTGACTATAACAATCTAGAGCGAAACCTATATTTGACGCTTGGCCTGCTTGAACTTAATCTCAATGTTATCGTCGTAGTCAATCAAATTGAAAAGAAAAAACTTAGAAAAATCAACTTGCAAAAGCTTGGCGCAAGGCTTGGCGTGCCAGTTGTTGCCATTGACGCTTCAAATAAAGAAAGCGTAAAAAAACTTAAAGATGAGATTTTGGCTTTCAAAGACAAAAGCTCAAAAGCATCTTTGCCTTATCTTAAAGATCTAAAGCTTGAAAAAGTGTTTGCGTTTGTCCCAAAACACATTGCAAAAGGCGCTCGAGTTTTTTATGCAATAAAACTGCTTGAAGATGACGAAGACATCAAACAACGCTTTGGTTTAACTCAAGACTTTGACCAAGCGGAAGAGGTGGCAAAATGCCGATATGACTATATTGACCGCCTTATTCTTGAATGTGCCGACAAAAGCTCAAAAATCTATGGCGAAAGCAAGCTTGACAAAATTTTGCTTAACAAATTTCTCGCCTTTCCTATTTTTTTGCTCATTTTGGCACTTGTGTTTTATTTGACCTTTTTCTCGGTTGGAAAATTCCTCTCTGACCTGCTGGCTCTGGCGCTTGACCGTTTTGTTTCAACGCCAATTCTATCTTGGCTTGAAGGTGCGGTCGGCTCGTCAAGCTGGGTTTATTCGTTGTTTGAAAATGCAATTTTTGGTGGCGTTGGCACAGTTTTAACTTTCTTGCCACAGGTGGCACTTCTCTTTCTCTTTTTATCTATTCTTGAAGACAGTGGCTATCTTTCGCGCGTTGCCTTTGTGTTTGAAGACATTTTATCAAAAGTTGGGCTGTCTGGCAAAAGCGTTTATACTCTTTTGATGGGCTTTGGCTGTTCAACTTCAGCAATCTTGACCGCGCGCAACATGGAAGACCAAAACGCAAAAATAAAGACGGCGCTTCTTACACCATACATGAGTTGTTCGGCAAAATTTCCAATCTATGTTTGCCTTGGAGGGGCGTTTTTTGGAGCCAGCAACATTTTTGTGATCATGGGGCTTTATCTGCTTGGAGTGGTTGTGGCTGTAAGCATGAGTCTTATCTATGAAAAGACCATTTTGAAAAGCAAAGAACAGTCTTTTATTCTTGAATTTCCGCCTTATAGGCCAATCAGAGCAAAGCAAGTTTTCAAAGTGCTTTTTGACAACACAAAAGAGTTTTTGGTGCGAGTTGGAACGCTTATCATCACAATGAATGTTATCGTTTGGCTTTTGTCAAGTTTTTCTTTCACTTTTGAATTTGTGGAAACAAGCGGTGGCGTAAGCATGTTGGAAGGGCTTGGCAAAATATTCTCACCAATCTTTGCACCTCTTGGTTTTGGAAGCTGGGGGCTTGTTTCAGCACTGATTGCAGGACTGATTGCCAAAGAGGTTATCGTCTCGTCCATTGCGCTCTTTAATGGTGTTGACGGCGGACAAAGCGAGATTGCTTCTTCTCTTCACAATCCAAGCAATCCAGTGTATTTTGCCTCAGGCGCTTCAGTTTTGTCATATCTTGTGTTCTGCCTGCTCTATTTTCCATGCCTTGCCTCTGTGGGCGTTTTGTCCAAAGAAATTGGCAAAAAGTGGACCTTTATTGGCGTGATTATAGAGCTTCTCGTTGCATATTTCTTGGCAATGATGGTCTATAATTTATCACTTTTGATTGAGATTTTTGGCTGGTGGAAGGTGGCAATAAGTGCCATCGGTATGCTTATCATCTTGCTGTCAATCTGCTTTGTTATCAGGTCTGTTAAGAGAAAAAAGAAGTGCAGAGGTTGTCAAAAACCTTGCACAAAAAGAAAGAAAGGGGAATAAAAAATATTATGAAAAAACAAAAAGAAGAAAAGAATTTCCGAATCATTTGCATAAAAGCGCCAAAATGGATGTCGGGTTTTCTTAAGAGATTTCAAAAGAAAGAGGAAGAGTAAAGCCTCTAGCCTTTTTACATAACTTGCCAAAGGTCTGCCTATATGACAGCCTTGCCTAAATAAAACAAAAAGGTCTGTCAAATATGACAGACTTGCCTCAGTCAACAAAAAAACTTGGGCAAAATTACCCAAGCGATATCAAAAAACACTTGCAAAAATGTTATGCTTTTTTTGCTGTCTTAATGCATTTTGTGCATGCTTTAACCTTAACAGGCTTGCCATCAACTTCAATAACAGTTTGTTGAAGATTGAGCTCGTAAGTTCTGTTATATTTTTTGTTTGAGAAAGAAACTTGTTTTCCTGTTGATTTTCCTCTTCCGCAAATGTCACATGTTCTGCTCATAATTTCCTCCACTAAATTTGTCTTTAATTTGTCTTTGCACTTTACTATATCAAATATTTACAAAAAAATCAACTCTTTTTTCAAAATTTTTTCTTTTATTTGATTTTTTAATAAAATTTTTATAAAAAATCCTCTAAAATATTTGTATTTTTTGTTTTTGTGTAGTAATATATCTTAGAAAGGTGTTTTTCTTTGCAAACACTTTGTAAAGTTTAGTTTTAAGGGGGCTTTTTCCTTTGACAGTCGATACAAACAACTACTATGGCAACATTTCCATCTCCGACAACTCGATTAGGGTTGTTGCGGGTTATGCCGTGCTTGATTGCTATGGTGTTGTCGACCTTGTTTCCAAGTCCGTTGTTGACAGCGCCCGAGAACTATTGAAAAAAGAATCATATTCCAAGGGAATTAAAATAAGTCATATCGACAACAGAATCTATATTGATGTTTACTGCATTTTAAAATATGGGGTCTCAATCAGCGCCGTTGCTGAGTCGCTGAGAAAGTCAGTTAAATATTCGGTGGAAAATTTCACCGGAATGCTTGTTGATGCAGTCAACGTTCATGTTGTCGGCGTAAGAGTTTAGGAGAAAATTATTTATGATAAAAACGATTAACGGAAACACTTTCCGAAAAATGATAGTTGCAGGCGCAGGCCTTCTTGAGCAAAATAAAAAATATGTTGACTCGCTCAATGTCTTTCCAGTTCCAGACGGAGACACAGGAACAAACATGTTCCTCACCATGAAGTCGGCAGTCAATGAAGTTTCAAAATGCATCAACAACAATATGGACTCTCTTAGCGAGGCTTTTGCTAAGGGTGCGCTTAAGGGTGCAAGAGGAAACAGTGGTGTTATCACTTCTCAGATTTTCAAGGGCTTTTGCTCAGAAACAGCCAAGTGCAGTGAAATAACTACCAAAATTTTTGCACGCGCAATGCAAGAGGGGGCAAACATTGCCTATAAAGCGGTGACAAAGCCAAAGGAAGGCACAATCTTGACCGTTATTCGCGTTATGGCTGAAAACGCTGTCAATGTTGCAAAAAAATGTGACGACTTTGAAGTTTTCCTCAAAAAAGTGCTTGACACAGGCGAAGAAATCTTAAAACAGACGCCTGAAATGCTTCCTGTGCTCAAAAAAGCGGGCGTTGTTGACGCTGGCGGAAGAGGTATAATCGTTATTTTCACAGGTTTCTATAAACTTTTGATTGGCGAAGAGAACTTTGAGCTTAGCTTTGAAGACGAAAAGAAACCTCAAACTGTTGACGATGTTATTGCTGACATAAACAATCTTGGCGATATTCAATTTGGATATTGCACTGAATACATGATTATCAACATGAAGAAAAAGACCACAGAGGCTGACATTGACAAGCTCCGTGAAAAACTTATGGCAATTGGCGACTCTGTTATCTGTATTGGTGACCTCAGCCTTGTAAAAGTCCATGTGCACTCAAACGAGCCAAACAAAGCCCTTGAATATGCACTTGAACTTGGAGAACTTTACAACCTTAAGATTGAAAACATGCTTGAACAAAACCGTGAACTCAAGAAAAAGGCGCTTGTTCAAGAGATTACAAAGGAAATCGGCATGGTGGCTGTTGCTCCAGGTGATGGAATTGCCAACATTTTCAAAGATTTGGGCGTTGACGAAATCATCGTGGGTGGACAGACCATGAACCCTAGCGCAGAAGACATTGCAGCCGCTTGCGACAAAGTTCCAGCAACAAATGTTATCGTTTTTCCAAACAACAAAAACATTGTTTTGGCAGCAGAACAGGCAAATGATTTGACATCGAAAAACCTTATTGTTGTGCCTACAAGGTCAATTCCAGAAGGCATTTCTGCAGCACTTGCTTTCAATCCTGACGGCTCAGTTGAAGAAAACTCTGAAGGCATGAAAGAGGCCATCAAAAATGTTCGCTCTGGCTCGGTGACTTATGCAGTTCGCGACACTCATGTTGACGGCTTTGACCTTGCAGTTGGCGAAATCATTGGTCTTGACGATAAGGCAATCCTTGCAAAAGGCAAACTTGTGGGCGAAACAACCACAAAACTTATCGAAAAGATGATGGATGACTCAATCATGAATATAACCCTTTTCTATGGCGAAGATATTCGCGAAGAAGAGGCAAACGCACTTGTTGAATCACTCAGCAAAAAATACCCAGAAGTTGAGGTAAGCGCTGTCTATGGCGGTCAACCAGTTTACTATTATCTTGTAAGCGTTGAATAAAACAGAATAAAGCAAAAAGACCCAAAGCTAAACACTTTAGGTCTTTTTTTATAACTATTTAAAGTGCAAATTTAAAACTTTTTTGCCATGTTCTTTTGCATATTGAACAGCTTTTTTGATGTCAATAGATGGCACATTTTCATCAAAATAAACCACACAGATTGAGCTTTTGTCAATCATTTTTTTGTATTGCTCAAAAGTGGTCAGTTTGCGTTTTTTAAAAAGCAAACTGTCAAAATAGCGCTCAAAATATTTGACATAATAGAGGTCGTAAAACTTTTCAGATTGCACAAGCACTCTTTCAATTTGGTTGTATTTATCTTTAAAAATTTCAAAAACTTCAATCGCCATTGCGCCAAATTCGCTGTCATTTGCAAGCAGAAAGCGCCTATATTTTTTCGCAATCATTTCGTCAATCAAAGCGAGCAATAATTCATAGCAATGACTGATCTTCTTTATCAGAACATCTCCAATAAAACAACATGTTTTCATATTCACCTCCTAGGTGCAACTATTAATTAATTATAATCAAATTGAGATAATAGTCAACTCATTAATAAGTATATTTTCGATAATTAGTGTAATCATTAAACCAGTAATAAATAACTTTTAAATTAAAATATTATTGGAGAAGGCTTATGAAAAAAGTGACTTATGATGATGTTATTAAAAGGATTGGCTTTTTTAGAACAAAGGCAAATTTATCTTTAAGGGAATTGAGCGGAAGATTGGGCTATAATCCTCAATTTATGAAAACAATAGAAAACAAAAGCATCGAGCTAAAGGTGAAAACGCTTTTAGATTTTTGCGATGTTGTTGACATTTCTATTCAAGACTTTTTCTATCTTGGAGAAAATTACAATAAAGAAGACAAAAATGTGCTGGAACTTTATAACAATCTTTCAGCAGATAGCAAAGCAACAATTTTAGATTTAATGAAAAAGTTGAAATAAGAGGCATCAATGGATATAAAAGAAATTTTAACAAGGTTGGGATATGTGAGGAATCAGGCTAATTTGTCAGCCAGAGAGCTTAGTCAAAGGATTGGAATGAGTCCGCAATATATTGCTAAAGTTGAAAGCGGCAAGATTGTTTTGACTATGGAAAAGCTTCTTGCGGTTTTGGAAGTTTGCAATTTTCCAATTGAGCGTTTCTTCAGCAAAAATATTTATAGCTATGATGTTGACAATGAGCTTCAATCTTTGATTGAAGGACTTTCTATTGATAAAAAGAAAAACATGATTGAATTTTTGAAAAAGTAGGAAATATGAAAATACAAAAGGCAGTTGCGCTGAGAGTGAGCAATTTGTTAATCAAAAACAATATGTCACAATATGAACTGGCAAAACGAATGTTAACAGACCAATCAACTATAAAACATATAATTCACGAGGAATACAAAAGCATAAAATTTGACACGCTTATAAAAATCTCTGATGCTTTTGGGATGACAGTGCAAGAGTTTTTGAATGACGATGTTTTCAAAAGAGAAAATTTAGATGATTGAATTTTTGAAAAAGTAGGGCTTTGTCCTATTTTTTCTTTGCTTTTTGGGTGAGAGGCTGGTAAAATATAAATATGAGGCTTGACAGAGTTGTTTGTGAAAAATTGGACTGTTCGAGGGTTAGAGCGCAAGAGGTTATAAAATCTGGCGCAGTTTTTGTTGACGGCAAAGTGCAAACCAAGCCAGCGTTTGAGGTGGAAGGGCAAAAGGTGGAGATAAAAGAAGGCAAAATGTATGTCTCGCGCGGAGCATTCAAGCTTGCTGGCGCAATTGAAAAATTTGGCTTTGACCTCAATGGAAAGGTTGTGCTTGACATTGGCGCGTCAACAGGAGGGTTTAGTGAAGTTTGTCTTGAAAATGGCGCAAAAAAAGTTTACGCTCTCGATGTTGGCAAAAGTCAGCTTGACAAAAAGTTAAAACTTGACAAGCGCGTGGTAGACATTGAAAACACCGATTTTCGCGAGGTTTCAAAAGAGGTTTTTCAAGATGTTGACTTTATCACTGGCGACCTGTCGTTTATTTCACTTCGGCATATTTTTCCAAAGATTGTTGAAATTTTTGGCGCTTCAAAAGAGATTTGCATGCTTTTTAAACCTCAATTTGAATGTGGAAAAGAGTTTGCTAAAAAATTTAAAGGTGTGGTGCTTGACAAAAAGCTTCATAAAAATTTGTTGGAAGAATTTTGCCTCTATCTTAAAGGACTGGGCTTTAAAATCAGCGGACTTTGTTATTCTTCCATTCAAGGCAAAGAGGGCAACATTGAATATCTTTTCTATTTAAACGGCGAGCAAAATTTTGATGGCAATGTTTCGAAAGTGGTTGATGAGGCGTTTGAAATTTTAAAGAAAATTAAATAAAATCGACATTTTTTTGATGCAAAATGGGCAAAAAACCTTAAAAAATGAAAAAACACGCTTTTTTATTGCGTGTTTTTTGGTTTTAAGAGAAAATCATCAAAGATAAATGTTTAAATTTTTTAGTTTATTGTTCTTGAAATTGTTGCCGTTGGATACAGTGGCACATTCTGGAAGCCTGGGCAAGATGATGCAGGTTCTGGTGCTTGGCAAGGTGGTATTACAGGATAGCCATAGCTTGGAATGAGCAGGTCAACAACAGAAACAACTTTTACAATCACTTGAATGCATCCAGTCACTGTGAAGGTGTTGTCAGCGGTGTAAGCGCCAATTGAGCTTGTAAACAGTGCGTTTGCTGTGATGTTAACAGGTGAGAGTGATGGCTGTGGCACAAAGAGAACCACGCTCTTTACAACCGTTAAGGTTGAGGTTGCCGTTCCGATCACACCGTTTGCATCTCTGTAGGTGACAGTTACAGGAATTGTGAGCGTCAGGCTTACATTTGCATAGTTTGGCGTTTGCTCTATTCTGTCAATTGTGATGTCTGACACTGTGACTGTCGAGAGAGATGTGTTTTGAGCTGAAATGTAGGTCAGTGGCAATGCAGGAGATGGCGGATTAAAGTTTGTCACTGGCAAGATTATTCCGCTTTCTGTTGTTTGGCTTACACAAGCGTCAAAAACTTTTGTGGTTTCGATAAGTACTTTTTCACAAATTCCGTTTAGGCCATTTCCGCCGATTGGGCCAGGTCTGTTTGGATTTGTATTGTTAATGTAAAAAGACATTTTTAACCTCCCTATCTTTCTTTTTGCACTAAATCGAGAAAAATCTCTTGTGATTTTTAATGCGAGGGGCAAAAGCAAAAATGCACGCATTAAGAAAAATCAACTATTTTAATATATGCCCGAGTCTTGTTTTGTGTTAAAGACCTGGCAAAAGATTTTTAGTTGATTTTTTTTGGGCTTTGTGATATATTGTAAAGGAATTAGCATAAAAGGAGAATATTATGATTATTGAAAACGCGTTATCACGCATGGAAGAGCTGAAAAAAGAAATTGACTTTATAAAGGAGTGTCTTTGACTACGCTGGAGCAGAAGGTAAGATAAAAGAGCTTGAAAAAGAGCAGATGAGTGAAAATTTCTATCTCGACCAAAAGAGAGTTCTGTCTGTTGGCAGAAAAATCAAAGAGGCAGAACACAAAATCGCCCTTATCAAAAATCTTCAATCCTCTTTTGATGACACGCAGGCGCTTATTGAGCTTTTTCAAGAGCTTGGAGACAGCTCTTTAGAAAAAGAAATTGAAGAGAGTTTGCATGATTGCGAAGAAAAGGTGGAAAAAGCAAGGATTGAAACGCTTTTGTCTGGAAAATATGACAGCTTCGATGCAATTGTGACCTTGCACTCTGGGGCAGGCGGAACTGAGGCTTGCGACTGGACAGACATGCTTTGGCGCATGTATAAAATGTATTGCGACAAAAATGGTTGGCCTGTTAAGGTGCTTGACAGCCTTGACGGCGACGGAGCTGGCTTAAAATCCATCACTTTTGAGGTGGCAGGCGAAAACGCGTATGGCTTTTTGAAGTGCGAAAAAGGCGTTCATCGTTTGGTCAGAATTTCGCCTTTTGATGCCAACGCAAGAAGACACACCTCTTTTGCAAGCGTCGAAGTTATGCCAAAGATTGAAGATAAGCCAGACATTGAGATAAGACCAGAAGACCTTAAAATTGACACCTATCGTTCGTCAGGTGCTGGCGGTCAGCATGTCAACAAAACAGAAAGTGCAATCAGAATAACCCACATTCCAACAGGCATCGTCGTTGCCTGTCAGAACGAGCGTTCACAGCTGCAAAACCGAGAAGTTGCAATGCAAATGCTCTACTCAAAGCTGGTTGAAATGCAAGAGGCCAAAGAAATGGAGGAAATGGCAGCAGTTCGTGGCGAAATCAAAAAAATTGAGTGGGGCAGTCAGATAAGGAGCTATGTCTTCTGTCCATACACACTTGTCAAAGACCACCGAACAGGCTATGAAGAGCCAAATATTCAGTCAGTTATGGACGGAAACATTCAAGAGTTTATCAATGAATATCTGAAAAAGACAAGCGGGAAATAAATTGTTTAGGTGAGAGAAATCTCACCTTTTTTTGTCTTATTTTGCTTGGTGAAAGCAAATAAGTTGATTTTCTTGTTTTTGTTTGATATAATTGCCTTACAATGAACTACTATCAAAGAATGGAGCAGAAATTTCAAGCTCTGCAAAAGAAAAAAGATGTTATCATCCTTTCCGTCGAGTCATCTTGTGACGAAACAAGCGTGGCTGTGGTCAAAAATGGAAGGGAGGTTTTGTCAAACATTGTTGCCTCGCAGATTGACATTCACAGACGCTTTGGTGGCGTTGTGCCAGAGGTTGCTTCGCGAAATCATATCACTGCCATTTCAAACATTTTTGAAGAGGCTTTGAAAGAGGCTGGTCTTAGCAAATTTGACTTGGATGCTGTCGCCGTCACTTATGGTGCAGGGCTGATTGGAGCCCTTCTTGTCGGCGTCAATTTTGCCAAAGCCTTGGCCTACAGCCTTGATATTCCGCTTATCGCCGTCAGCCATGTGTTTGGGCATATTGCAGCAAACTATATCTCTCATCAAACGCTTGAACCGCCTTTTACCTGCCTTATGGTCAGCGGTGGACATACTGCCATTTTAAAAGTTGAAGACTACTGCTCGTTTAAGCTGATTGGAAGCACTGTGGATGATGCAGTGGGTGAGTGCTTTGATAAGGTGGCAAGAGTGCTTCAGCTTCCTTATCCTGGTGGGCCAGAAATTGACAAGCTTGCAAAAGAGGGACACAGCGCCTATCACTTTTCTGTTTCAAATGCTCTCAAAAACAGCTATAATTTTTCATTTTCAGGCATAAAAACGGCGGTTGTCAATTTTGTTCATAACAAAGCACAGAAAAATGAAGAGATAAACAAAGCCGACATTGCTTGTTCTTTTCAAGAAGCTGTCACTGAAGAGCTTTGCGAGAAGGCAGTCAGAGCTTGCCAAGTTGAAGGAAAGGGCAAGCTTGTCGTTGCAGGAGGAGTAGGAGCAAATTCAAGGCTTAAAGAAAAATTGTCAAACGCTTGTTTAGAGCGAAGAATTGACTTTTATGCGCCAGTTTTAAAATATTGCACCGACAACGCGGCAATGATTGGCTCGGCAGCTTTCTTTATGCTTAAAAGTGGCTTAGGACTTGCAAATCTTGACCTTACTGCAAAGGCAAATGTGGGGTTATAATGGAAAAAGCAAATTTCAAACAACAGATGATTGACATTGCAAAAAAGTTTAAATGGTATGAGGTTTTATATTTAACTCTTGGCCTTATTGCCGTTGTGGCACTTTCAATTATCGCAAAAAGCTCAGCTATAACAATTTCGTATTCAATTTTTGGAGTGCTTTATGTTGGAGCGATTGCCAAACAGCTTAAAATTGGTTTGATTTTTGGTTTGTTGCAGGCCACGCTTTATATTGTTCAGTCGGCTTTATACAACAATTGGGGTGAGTTTATTTTAAACATTGTAATTGTTCTTCCTCTTATTGTGCTGAGCATTGTGGGCTGGTTTAGAAAAAGCTCAGGAGTCACCGTTACGAGCAAAAAGTTGAGCAGAAATGAATGGATAATCTTTACAATAATCAATCTTGCCGTTTCAATCGCCTTCTATTTTGTTTTGGCTCTTTTCGACACGCCAAATTTGTTGCTGGCAAGCATAAGCGCCTTCTTCACGATTTTGGCGCATTATTTGATGGTCAGAAAAAGTCCGTTTATGTTTGTTGGATTTATTGGTGTCAATATAACCACATTTCTCATTTGGCTGTTGCCTATCATTGAAGTGCAAGCACTCAATTTTGAAACCGTGCCAATGCTTGCAACGATTGTGGTCTATTTGATTTCAAACATTTTTGGCGCAATCAATTGGTTTAAAGATGCTTCAAAAAAGCAAAAAGAGCAAGAGTCGCAAACTGAAAATTTGACTGATATGCAAGATAAATAAGGAGAAAATTATGGAACTTTTAGCACCAGCAGGAAATTTTGATAAACTGATAACAGCAGTGCACTTTGGTGCAGATGCCGTCTATTTTGCTGGAAAAATGTATGGCTTGCGTGCCTTTGCTGGCAATTTTGAAGATGATGAGATTGTAAAAGCAATGGAATATCTTCATCAGCATGGCAAAAAAGGTTATGTAACGCTCAATATTGTGGCAAATGACAGCGATTTTAAAAATATTGACCAATTTCTAGAGCTTTTGGTTCGGGCGAAAGTTGACGGCGTTATTGTCAGTGACACAGGCATGATTTTTTATATGCGCAAAAACTTTCCAAGCCTTAATGTGCATGTGTCAACGCAGGCAAATGTCAACAATTCATATTCTGCCAAATTTTATGCCGATATGGGCGTGACGAGAATTGTGCTTGCAAGAGAGCTTAGCATCAGCCAAATCAAAGAAATTTCCAAGGCAGTTGGGGACAAGGTGGAGCTTGAGGCATTTGTGCATGGCGCAATGTGCATTTCATATTCTGGCAGATGTTTGTTGTCAAACTATATGACTGGCAGAGACTCAAATCGCGGAGCTTGCGTTCAGGCTTGCAGATGGAACTATACAATAAGAGAGGTCAATAAATCGGAAGAATATCCAATTGAAGAAGACGAGCGCGGGACATATATTTTAAATTCAAAAGACCTCTGTATGATTGCTCATTTGAAAGAACTTGAAGAGGCTGGCGTGACCTCGCTGAAAATAGAAGGAAGGATGAAGTCGGACTATTATGTTGCCTCAGTTGTCAACGCATACAGAAGGGCACTTGACAACAAAACCGATTTGCAGACTCTTGAGACCGAGCTTGAAAAAACCAGCCATAGACGATACACCACAGGCTTCTATTTTGGCAGTGACGACAAGGAATTTTTGGAGACTTCCATGCCAATTCAAACTGCTGAGTTTACTGCAAAGGTGGTTGAGGACAGCAAAAGTGGCAAAGTAAAGGTGGAAATGAGAAACCGCTTTAAAATTGGTGACGAGCTTGAGATTTTGTCGCCAACTGACAGCTTTTTAAAGAAAATCAAAATATCAAGCATTGAAAATAGCAAAGGCGAGCTAATTGATGACTGCAAACGCGTTCAAGAAATTGTCACAATAAATTGTCCGTTCGACCTAAAACAAGGCGACATCTTAAGAAAGGCAAACTAAAATTGGTTTTAATAAAATATTTTTCTAGTTTATACTTATTTTTTTAAAGCATGGCTTAGCGCCATGTTTTTTGTTTGATAGAGGATTTTTCAAAAACTTTGCGTATAAAATATCGCGCAGAAGAACAATGTGAAGCAAACTGTTGACAAAAGGCAGCGGAAAAAGAATTTGAAAAAAATTTTTAAAATTTGGCAAAATCAGTTGACTATTTTTTTGAAACTGCATATAATAGTGCTAGCACTAAAACAAAAAGAGTGCTAACAAAAAGTCGAATAAAGAGGTTTTTATGAAACTGTCAGAGCGAAAAAATCAAATTTTGTGCATGGCGATTGAAGAATACATCAAAGACTGCGCGCCAATCACAAGCGGTTCGGTCAAAGATAAGGCAAAGCTTGATTGCTCAACGGCAACGCTGAGAAATGAGCTTAACGCTTTAGAGGCAATGGGCTATTTAAAACAGCTTCACACCTCAGGCGGAAGAATTCCAACAGTGCAGGGCTATCGATATTATGTTGAAAACCTGCTTTCAAATGCTTCTGCATCAAATGGCGAGCTTGAAGAGGTCAAGGCGCTGATTTCTTCTCGAACGACATCGCTTACTGAGATTGTCAGCGGAATTGCCAAGATTGTGTCACACGCAACTTCTTATCCAACTGTTGTTGTGATGAACGGCATCGAAAATCTTATTCTTGACGAATTTAAAATCATTCCAATGCTCAGCGAAAAGGTTATGGTTTTAATTGGCACCAAATCTGGATATATTTCAGAGGAGATGAACATCAAAGCAAACCCGAAAGAATGTGAAGATGCATCAAACTATCTCACCAAAAATTTTAGAGGTGAAAGCATCGGCTTTATGATCGACAATATTGACCAGCTTGAAGAGGGCATGAAAAGCGAAATTGAAGCCTTCCAAAATGTTGTAGATTCACTTATTGGTGGATTGAAAAAACTCAACAACACGCGTCTTATTGATGTTCACCGCGAGGGCACTGCAAAACTGCTTGAAAACAAAGATGTTGACGAGGCAAAAAAAGTTTTGAATGTGCTTGATGATGAAGAAAAACTTGCCGACATTGCCAAAGTTGAAGGTGAAGAAATTGAAGCGGTTGTCAGCGATGATGGGGCGGTTATGAAGGCTCCGATATGTGTTGATGGAAACCAACTTGCCTCAATTGGTGTGCTTGGGCCTCAACGAATGGACTATGCAGGCATTGCTTCGGCGCTGAAAATTGTGATTGACAGTCTTAAAGACTTAAAAGGAGAATAAATGGCAAAAGAGCAAAATGAAGAGATGAAAAGCTGTGGTTGCAGTGAAGATTGCGACTGCACAGACCAATGCAAATGCACAGATGAGCATAAGTGCAGTGAAGGCTGCAAGTGCGAGCATGATCACAAAGAGTGTCACAAAAAACATGACAAAAATTGTTGCAAGCATGAAGAATGCGACTGCGATGAAAACTGCGACTGTGAGCATGAAGAGTGCGAGCACAAATGTGGATGCGAGCATGACAACGACAAGAGCGAAGAATACTTAAATCTTGCAAGACAAATTCAAGCCGACTTTGAAAATTTCAGACGGCGCACGATTGAAGACTTAAAACAGGCGCGCTTTTCAGGGCAAGCATCTGTTATCGAAGCCTTTTTGCCATGTCTTGACACTTTCAAAGAGGCAAAAAAATCCATTTCTGATCCAGATGTTTTGAAAGGCGTTGAAATGATTGAAAACAAAATCAATGATGCGCTTGCTCAGATTGGAGTTGAAAAAATCATTTCAATTGGCGAAAAATACAATCCACATATTCACAACGTTATTGCCGTTTTGAACGTTGCTGATAAAGATGATGACATAATCTTAGATGAATATCAAGCAGGTTATGTTTTAAACGGAAAAGTTATCAGATATGCAAAAGTCATAGTCAATAAAAAGGAGGGTTAATCATTATGGGAAAAATTATTGGAATTGACTTAGGAACAACAAATTCATGCGTGGCTGTTATGGAAGGCGGAAAGCCAACAGTTATCGCAAACGCTGAGGGCGACAGAACAACACCTTCAGTTGTGGCTTACACAAAAGAAGGGGAAAGACTTGTCGGCAAAGTTGCCAAAAGACAGGCAATTGTCAATGCTGAAAACACAGTTCAATCAATCAAAAGAGAGATGGGAACAAACTATAAGGTAAAACTCAATGGCAAGGAATATTCTCCACAAGAGATTTCTGCTATGATTCTTTCAAAACTTAAGGCTGATGCTGAAAGCTATATCGGCTCACCTGTCACTCAAGCAGTTATCACAGTGCCTGCTTACTTCAACGACTCTCAGCGTCAAGCAACAAAAGACGCTGGCAAAATCGCTGGACTTGAAGTGCTCAGAATAATCAACGAGCCAACAGCAGCCGCGCTTGCTTATGGTCTTGACAAAGGCGAAAATTCAAATCAAAAGATTTTGGTTTACGACCTTGGCGGTGGAACATTTGATGTTTCTATTCTTGAAATTGGAGACGGCGTTTTTGAAGTTTTGTCAACAAATGGAAACACTCGTCTTGGCGGTGATGATTTTGATAACAGAATTATCGACCTTTTGGTTGAAGAATTTAAAAAGACAAACAACATCGATCTTTCAACCGACAAACTTGCAATGCAAAGACTTAAAGAGGCTGCAGAAAAGGCAAAAATTGACCTTTCAGCAACTCCAAAAACAACAATTTCTCTTCCATTTATTTCAGCTGATGCAACTGGACCAAAACATATGGAATATGAACTTACTCGTGCAAAATTTGACGCAATCACTGAAGACCTTGTAAAAGAAACAATCGACTGCTCAAAACGCGCTCTTGCTGATGCAAAACTTTCAACAAGCCAAATCGATAAGGTTGTGCTAGTGGGTGGTTCAACTCGTATTCCAGCCGTTCAAGAAGCAGTAAAAGCATACACTGGCAAAGAACCATACAAAGGCATCAACCCAGACGAATGTGTTGCTGTCGGCGCTGCTATTCAAGCTGGCGTGCTTGGCGGAGAAGTCAAAGATGTGCTTCTTCTTGATGTAACTCCACTTTCTCTTGGCATTGAAACTTTGGGCGGAGTGTTTACAAAACTTATTGAAAGAAACACAACCATTCCTACAAGAAAATCTCAGATTTTCTCAACTGCTGTTGACAATCAACCAGGTGTTGACATTCATGTTCTTCAAGGTGAGCGAGAATTTGCTGCTCAAAACAAAACTCTTGGAAGATTCCAACTTACCGACATTCCACCTGCACCAAGAGGGGTTCCACAAATCGAAGTTACCTTTGATATCGACGCAAACGGCATTGTAAAAGTTTCTGCAAAAGACCTTGGAACAAACAAAGAACAGAACATCACTATCACAGCATCTTCAAACCTTAAAGACGAAGACATAGAAAAGGCTATCAAAGAGGCTGAGGCTCACGCTGAAGAAGATAAGAAGAGAAAAGAGCTTGTTGAAACCAAAAACCAAGCAGACAACATGGTTTATGGCCTTGAAAAAATGCTTAAAGAAAACGGCGACAAGATAAGCGAAGATGACAAGAAAAAATTGCAAGATGCCATTGAAAAAGCTAAGAAAGAGTTTGAAAGTGACGATATTGACACAGTTAAAAAGGCGCTTGACGAACTTACCACAGCATCAAACGGCATTGTAAGCAAAATGTATAGTTCGGCAAATCCAAATGGAGCAAACCCAAATGGTGACGGCAGCAATGGCTCTGCTGGTGGCTCAAACGACGGCGACCCTGTTGTTGATGTTGAATAATTTTAATAAAAAGTGCTTTAAGGGGATTTAAGCAATTTGTTTTGCTTGCCCCTGATGGCAAAATATGGGAGGAGAATTATGGATAGCACCAAATATTTAGGCAAAGCAGTCAAAGTTGTCATGGACAGACCTATGGGCAGTCGCCATCCAAAACATGGCTTTGTTTATCCAGTCAATTATGGCTATATTCCAAACACAGTTTCAGGTGACGGCGAAGAACTTGACGCTTATGTGCTTGGCGAATTTAAACCACTTGATGAATTTAAAGGAGTGGTAAAGGCGATCATTCATAGAACCAACGATAATGATGACAAACTTGTCGTTATGGACAAAAATAAAAATTATTCTGACGAGCAAATAAGAGCCTTGACAGAATTTCAAGAGCAATATTTTGAAAGCGAGATAATAAGATAAAAAAACATATTTAAGCGAGTGGTTTATGGCAGAAACGAAAAAAGCAAGTGTCAAAATCGATAAAAGAATAGAAATGTTGGGGATTTGTTTAAGACTTTCTGATTATCATGATAAGTTTTATCATTTGGTTACCGATTTAAAAAATTACCCATATCTTGAAGAGGTTAACAAATATTTCTCCAAATTTAAAAACCATAAAGCAATAAAATTGTTAAATGAGGTTATTGAAAAGCTTTCATTTTCTTATGACGCACCTGTTCAACTTATGCTCTTCGTTGATGACGAGTGGAACTTTCATGGACAAAATGAATATCCTTTTGCAAATAGGCTCAAAAAATCAAAACTGGTTTTAGATTTTCTCAAAGAATTGAAAGCTATGGCAAGGGAATCAAATTTCGAAGAATTCTTCCAGCAACATAAAGATTATTATCAGCAAGAGATTGATTCTTTTAATTCATGTTTTGATCTTGATGAAGTTATTTCTTTTATGCAAAAGTTAAAAATGAAGGTTGATGGAAAGCAGTTTACTGTAAATTTGGCGTTATTATTGACAAATGGTGGCTATGGCTATTTTAATGGAGACAACATCTTTTGCACTATGAGCAAAATGGGCGACAAAGAGGGCAATGTCGATAATATTTGGGGATATAATAGTGCTGGTGAAAAATCTGTCTTTTTACATGAATTTTCTCACTCATTTGTCAATCCATTGACAGAAAAATATTGGAATGAAATTGATAAACCTCAATTAACTAAAAAAGAGCGCGATGTGCTTGCAAAAAACGCATATTCTGACATTTTTTCTATTATATGTGAGTATGTGATTCGAGCAATTCAACTTAGTTTTATAAGGCAGCACTCAAAAAATCTAGATTGGTTTTTTGAAATGCATGTAAAGCAGGGCTATTCAAAAGATATTTTACTTGCAGTTGCTGATAAACTAGAAGAACATATGCAAGACAATAAAACTTTTGAAGAGAACTATATAGATATTGCTAATGAGATTTCAAAAGCAATTGAAAATAAAAAGGAAAATTATGGCAAATAAAGATTATTATTCAATTCTTGGGGTGGACAAAGGGGCAAGCGAAGACGAAATTAAATCTGCTTACCGAAGGCTTGCAAAAAAATATCACCCAGACCTTAATAAAACAGAAGAAGCCGCAAACAAGTTTAAAGAAATCAATGAAGCATACGAAGTGCTTGGCGACCCAAAGAAAAGGGCAAACTATGACCAGTTTGGTTCTGCCGAAGGCAATCCTTTTGGCGCTGGTGGCGCGCAAGGTGGCTTTGAAGATTTCTTTGGCGGAGGCGGTGGCTTTTCTGATATCTTTTCAGATATTTTTTCTGCTTTTGGTGGAAGCCGAAGTGGAAGGCAAACTTTGCAAAAAGGTGAAGATATCAACATTTCAATGAATTTGTCTTTTGAAGAGGCTTGCTTTGGCGCTGAAAAGACGGTGACTATTGGCAAGATTGACAAATGTTCTAGCTGTAATGGAACAGGCGCAAAAAATGGCAGAGAATTTACCACTTGCACTTCTTGTCAAGGCACTGGGCGAGTTCGTTTTCAGCAAAACACTCTTTTTGGCACAACAATAAGAGAAAGTGTTTGTCCAAAGTGTGAAGGAACAGGCAAAATTGTCAGAGAAAAATGTGAAGCTTGCTCTGGAAAGGGTTATAAACGCACTCAAAAGACCATCACCATCAAAGTTCCTGCAGGAATTGACAATGGACAGACCTTGAGGATGAGAGGTGAAGGCAATGCTCCGCTTAAGGAAGGCATAAATGGCGACCTTAATGTGCATATCACTGTTGCAAGTCATCCAATTTTGACAAGAAAGGGCAATGATTTGTATATGGATCTTTATCTGCCTTTCACAACAACTCTTTTAGGTGGCAAAGTCGATGTGCCAACTCTTAATGGAAACTATAGCTTGACCATTCCTGAGCTTACGCCAAGTGGAACAATGATGAGGCTTAAAGGACGAGGCGTCAAAGTTCTCAACAAAGACAGATATGGTGATTTGCTTATCACGATAAAGGCAGAATGTCCAAAGTCGCTCAGCAAAAACAGTAAAGCGCTTCTTGAGCAACTTGCTAGTGGATATAACGACAATGACTATACAAAATACAACAATTTCTTGAAAAAGATGAAAAAATAGGTGGCTTATGAGCAAAAAAGTGAAAAATGGATTCCATTTTTCATTTTTTTAGGGCAAAAAGTTTTTTGCCCTTGCTGAAAGAATTTTCAGCGCTCATAAGCCTTTTTTTAGTTTAACCCAATCATTTTATATCAAAATGTTTGCAATAAAAAACTTAATATGTTAAAATATACATATATTAGAAAATAGGAGAAGGAAATGGGAATTTTAAAGAACATTGAATGGACAGACACAGGCAGTGACCTTATTGTCTATAAATATCCAATCAGCAAAGACCATGTAAACAAAGGTTCAGCTCTTACTGTCAGAGAAAGCCAAGTGGCAATTTTTGTTGACAAAGGCAGACTTGCCGATGTCTTTTTGCCAGGATTTTACAAACTTGACACCGACAATCTTCCAATTTTGACAAAACTTATGTCTTGGAAATATGGATTTGAAACACCTTTCAAGTCAGACATCTATTTTGTCAACACAAAACAATTTACAAATCAAAAGTGGGGAACAGTCAATCCAATTATTGTTCGCGACAAGGATTATGGCGCTGTTCGCATACGCGGATTTGGCAACTACGCCTTCAAAGTTGACGATGCTTATGAGTTTATGAAAAACTTGAGTGGCACACTTTCAAGCTTTGCTTCATCTCAAATCACAGACTATTTGCGCAGTATGGTTGTAAGCGGAATTTCTGACGCAATTGGTGAAAGCAAAATTTCAGTTCTTGACATGGCGGCAAACCTGCAAGAGCTTTCAAAAATGGTGGAAGCAAAAGTTGCTGAAGAGTTTAAGGCAATTGGCATCAAACTTACAAATTTTGTGTTTGAAAGCTTTTCTCTTCCAGAAGAGCTTGAAAAAGCACTTGACAAAAACACAAGCCTTGGAATGCTTCGTGGAAATATTGATGTTTACACTCAAGTTGAGACCCTTGAGGCGATGAAAGAAGCTGCAAAAAATCCAGGTCAGGCAGGCGGAACAATGGGCGCAGGCATGGGACTTGGCATGGGCATGGGACTTGGAAACATTTTTGCAAACAACATGCAAAACATGGCAAGCGCTCAAAAGCAAAATCAGCATGCAGGAAGAGTTTGTCCAAGTTGCAACGCTCAAGTTTCAGCTCGTGCAAAATTCTGCCCAGAGTGTGGTGAAAGACTTGCGCTTACCTGTCCAGAATGCGGAAGCGAAGTCAAACCAAATGCAAAATTCTGTCCAGAATGTGGAAAGAAACTTAAATAAAAGGTAAACTGATGACTGATATTGAAAAGAAGCTTTATTCAGATGACAACATTGATGTGACAACATTCAAATGCCCAAATTGTGGTGGAGGAAGTGTTTTTGATGCCAAAACTCAAAAGCTTAAATGCCTTTATTGCGGAAGCCTTTTTGATATAGAAAACAAGAAGGAGGAAATTGTTGTCGAGCGCAATTTAAATGAGCTTATTTCAAAAGGCGAAGTTTGGAAAGAGGCTGAGGTCTATCAGTGCCAAAGCTGCGGAGCAAAAGAAATCATTGAAAATCAAAAAGTTTCGCATGTTTGTCCATTTTGTGGAACAAAAAATGTGGTAAAAATTGAAGAACTTCCAGGGCTTAAACCTCAAGGTATTGTTCCTTTCAAGCTTGACAAAAAAATGGCAGGACAATGCGCGCTAAAGTTTGTGAAACGCAAATTGTATGCGCCAAGAAAATTTAAAAAGAGCGCAAAACCTGAAAACATACATGGGATTTACAATCCAGTCTTTACTTTTGACTGTTTGACGCTTAGCGCATATAGTGGAAGGCTCGGCAAAAATTATATTGTCAACCATATTGTAAATGGAAAAATGGTGACTGAAACAAGGACCAAAGTTTTCAATATTTCAGGCTCTTATGACCAGTTTTTTGACGATTTTGTTGTTCAAGCCTCTTCAAAAATTCCGATTGAAGTTGTCAGAACCTTAGAGCCATTCTCAACTAAGCAGGCGCTCAGTTACAAACCAGAATATTTGCTTGGCTTTGGCGCAAACACTTACGACAAACAAGGCGATGCATGTTGGCAAGAAAGCCAAAACTTGATGAGGCTGAGCATTGAGTCGTCTATATTAAAGAAATATGATTATGATGTCAAATATTCTTTAAATGTAAGCACAAAGTTTTCAAATGAGCAGTATAAATATGTTTTGGTGCCAATTTATGTGGGGCATTATAAATATAAAAACAAACTTTACAACTTTTTTGTAAATGGCGAAAATGGAAAAGTTGCAGGCAAAACACCTGTTTCAGCAGGCAAAGTCTGTCTTACAATCTTCATTGTTTTGCTTGTTTTGGGACTGATTGTTTTGCTGTATTATCTGGCATAAGGAGGGGAAGATGACAACTGTTGAAATTGCACTTATCTTTTCAGGCGTGATAAATGTTGTGCTTGCAATTGCTCTTATCGTGGTGATCGCGCGGAAAGCTAAAAACAAAAATAAAACGCAGGTCGACAAAATTGATGTTATCGACGGTGTTCGCTACACAAAAAGCGCTCAGACGCTTGACGAAAAAGGCGCCACTATGGTAACATTGAATAAAGGTGATGTGATTTTAGAGCGTGGCAAAATTTACACTGTTGGCAAAGGCGGACTTTTGCCAGGAAAGTATACAATTTTGTCAGGCGATGGCGCAAAAACTTTCAATATGAGAGTTGGCGGAATTGTCAAAGAATACAGCCATCTTTCAAACATTGTTTTGGCAGAGGGCGAAAAGATTTCGGCGGTTTCACATAATGTGGTTTTAAGATAAGGGGGAGATTATGAGCAGAAATTTTATTTACAAAATTTTGGGAGCACTTGTTGTTCTTGCGGCAGCGGTATTTTGGATTTTGTCGCTTACAATGCCAGAGACTTTTGGAGCATTCTCGCTCGCATGGGCAGGTGTGCTTTTGTGCGGTGGCATTGGACTGATTTTTATGCTTAACGGCATTTTCCAAAAAAACGTAACCACTGTCAAAAAATTGAAAATTTGGTTTGGCGTTGCGCTTATCGTTTGTGCAGTTCTTTGCCTTGTTTCAGCTATAACAATTCCTGACAATCTAGTTATTCCAATCATCGCAGTGGTGGTTGCGGTTGGCTTTATGATAACAATTCTTGCAACGGCAGGCAAAAAATGGGACGAAGGCGACAATCATAAGGTTGGCTACAAAAATTATCATGAGCGCAAAAAAGAAGAAGAAAAACAGGAAGATATTGAAAAATAGCTCTTGACAGTGATTATAAAACATGTTATAATATTTTTAAAGAACACGGAGGAATTACGATGGCAGATAATTATAAGAAAAATAAAAAAGATGGTAAAGAAAAAAGAAGCAGGAACGGTGGAATACTAAAGAATGAGAAATTTCTTTATCTTGCAGCTGGGGCTGCATTAGTAACGCTAGGTGTGACTTTGGGAGTTTTTATACATCCTGTTGTGCCTATATTGGGAGCTGTTGGAGCTGGAGCATATTTACTACCAGTGTTAGCGCAATATATAAACGACAAAATAACCGAAAAAGAAATAAAAGAAAAAATAAAAGAAATGAAAAATTATAATTCAGAAACAGAGGACGGAGAGGAGTTTTTGGAAGAATTTCAAGATAATGAAATAGATTTTAAATGTTGATTTTATATAAAAAAGCGGAAAGGTTAATCCGCTTTTTTAGTTTTTGGTCAGTGCATTTGTCAAAGCCAAAATGGTGGTCACGGCTGTTGGACATCGAAGAATGCGTTTGCCAAGCGTGATTGAGAAAACTTTTTCGTTTAAAAGTCTTTCAATTTCATTTTCAGAAAAACCGCCTTCATTTCCAACAACTATGGCAATTTTTTCTGCTTTTTCAATGTTTTTTATATCAAAAATGGTCTTTTTTTCTTCTTTTTCATTTGCAAAGATCACCAAATCAAAATTTGTAAATTGACCAGGCACTTTGTCAAATTCAATCAGAGGTTTGTTCTCCATAAGTTTTGAGCGCTCACATTGTTTGCTTGCAGACAAAATTTGAGCGTTTATTCTTTCAGCATTTATTTTGCCTGTGTTGGAAAATTCAGAAACAAAAAGTTGAAGACATGTCACGCCAAGCTCGACAGCTTTAAAAACAATCTCGTCAAGATATTCCTTTTTTGGCAAAGCCTGAAAAAGTGTGATTTGTTTGTTTGGAAGAGCAGGGCATTTGACTGCCTTTTCAATTTTTGCCTTGCACTGTTTTTTATCCACGCTGACAATTTGACAATAATAGTCAAATTCATCATTAGAGCAACAAATGATTTGGTCACCTTCTTTTTTGCGTAACACTTTTGCAAGGTGGACAAGCTCGTCATTTTCAATTATCACAAATTCGCCATTTTTCTTACCAAAAAACCGTCTCATAATGTCTCCTTGGATTTATTATATCAAATCTTGCTTGTTTTTCAAAGAAAAGAGCAAACAAAAAAGCAAGCTTTTGCTTGCTATTTTTGACTTTCTGAAGCTTTGTTTCGGCGCAAGATATTTACTTTGATAAAGTTCTCTAGGTTGATAGTTGATTGATATGTTTTTAAATCTTCAACAGAAAGGTGTGAATAAGAATTTGTATCTAACACTTTCTCGCCTTTTTTCAACTTGTTTAATACTGCATTGTTAATTAAAACTTTTCTGTGCGAGGAAGCAAGTTTTTTGATTTTTTCAAGCTCCTGAGCAGAAAAGCGATTTAAGCCATAGTGTATGGTCTCTTCTAATTCAGAGAGCTGAGTTTGCCAATTGTCCCAATTAGGATCAGTAAAATTCTTTTGGCTCTTATTTTGAAGATCTCGATATTTCTTAGTTATATCCAAAATATCGTTGTAAGCTGTGTTCATAGCATAAATTTTATTTTGATAATCTTCTAAGAATTGCAAATCGTCATCAGTTATTGTAAGATTGTTTGTAAGGCATTGGATTTGGTCTTTAAGAAGTCGATTTTCAAGTTCATAAATATCTGCACCTTGAGACACCATTAAGTTAAACTCTTTTTCAGCTTTTTGTTTTTTCTCTCCTTTGGAATATAAGGAGTCCATAAACAGTTGACAAAGTTTGGTGGATTCATCTTTATAATCATTTTGATTGGCTGTTGCTGCTGAAGAAGGTTGCTTTTGCGGCGCTGTGTTTTGATTGGAGTTTTGCTTAGTTGACACATTTTCTTTCTTTAAAGCATCTCCATATTTTATTTGTTTTACAGGTTGAAGATAAAACGGATTGCTACCATCTCCATATTCGTCTTTTGTTAGAGTCATTTTAAAATCTAAATTTTTCCAATCAACATCTTCAAGTTTTGTGCCTTTTGGGAAAAGATAAGCATGAAACAAAGAATTGCCTACTCTTGTTTCTCGAGCTGCATAATATCTGTTGACAAATGTTACTTTGGCAACAATCAGTCTGCCATCTAAAAGTTCTATAGCGGCAATTCTATAGGGTGCATTTGACGGATTGGTACGAAAGTCATCTCCATCATTTAAAAATATAAGATCAGAAGAACAATCCAATATCTTGATTTCGTTTCTGTTAAGAACGCTGACAGTTTCATAATCTGTTTCTCTATATCTTCCAAAAATGTTTGGTTTTGCTCCTGGTCTTAGTTGCTGTTTAGTCCCATATTGCGGAAGACATTGTTCATCCAAAAATTTTAAGGCATCCTTTTTTTTATCATTTGTTAGTCCAACACCACCACCATACGGATCTTCAATTTTATTTATAATATTATAAAAAGGATATATATATGATCTTATAAAATCCATGTCAAGATCGGAAGAAAATATTGTGACATATCTGCCATTTTCTCCAAATCCAGAATGAAAAATTTGTTCAACTGGTATATTTTTATCTAACATAATTACTCCTTTTTTTAATTTTAACACAATTTATTTTATTAGTCAATGACATATAAAATTGTTTTGCGGAATAGTTGTTCTTATGTTATACTTAAATAGGAGAGTTTTATGGCAAAATATAGTGAAAAAAATTTTAAAACAGACAACTCGATGAGAATTAACAACATTGACGACTTTATTGGAACTGATGAAGAGGTCTTGCTGAGGATGAAACCGAAAAAGGCGCCTTTCATTTGGTCAAGAATTTTGAATATGCTTCCATTTGCTTTGATTTGGCTTATTTTTGATGGAGTGTTTATTGGACTTATTGCTTCAAATGTTGACGATATGCCGATTGGGCTGATAATATTTTTGGTATTCTTTTTTCTTTTGCATTTGTTGCCTTTTTGGATTTGGCTTAAAAATGTTTTAACTGCTTCGGCTCAACACAAAAATATTGAATATGCTTTCACAAACAAAAGAATCATCATTCGTTCAGGTCTTATCATAGATATGGATAACATAAGCTATGCTGACATTGTGTCAGTCAATTTGAAAGTGGGAATAATTGACAGGTGGTGTAAGGTAGGAGATATTTATATCACTACAAAATCAAGAACTTTTGTGTTATGGGATATTGAAAATCCTTATGCGGTTGTAAATCAGCTTCAAAAAATAACTAGCGATATCAAAGCTGATATTTATTTCCCAAATGCTCTTCGTCCAGAAGAAAACAAAGGTTTTCAAACAAAATATACTGGCATGGATGACAAAAAATCAGATAAATAATTTTGGAATAAAAAATGCAGATGTAAAGGTTATCCCTTTTGAAACTAGTGAAATAATTTTATACAAAGAGCACTTTATTGCAATTGATAAGGTGTTTTTTGTTTGTAAACATAATTCTTGCTTATATTCTCAACCCCCTAATTAAACCTTTCTTTTTGTCAGTGTTTAGCAAAGTTTTCGTAGTAGTCAATGGAAAAATATTTTTTATATAGTTCAAGTTTATATATTTTGATAAAAATATTTTTCTAGTTCATTGACTTCTACTTAAAGATTTCAAATATAAATACTCAAAACCAAACCTTGCTAATGTTCACACTGCCGAAAGGTTAAATTAATTAGGAGGTTTGAAATGAATATTTTGCAAGAATTGTATTATGGTAATATTGGAGAAGTTAGTCGCAAACGAAATCCAAAGTTTACACCAAATATCAATAAAGAATTAGCATTATATAATGATATTTGCAAATTACTAAACAAAGAGCAAAAAGAATTATTTGAAAAGTTTCTTGACTTATGTGCTGAAAATCATGGAAATGAATTAGAAGATACATATATTCAAGGATTCAAAACAGGTCTTTTAATTGCTTTTGAAAGCACAAAAATTGAATTGTAAAATAATATAATTTAAAACATTTAAATAAAAAACGAACCTGAATAAAAGGTTCGTTTTCTATTTCTATCTAACAATGTTTTAATTGTCAATGTCAGACATATATTCTTTGTTTATAAAATTTTCAAATTCTCCAACATTTTTAAAATCTAGCATATATTTTTTATCTTCAATTTTTTTAAAACTAACACTATCAATGCCTATTTCTAATAAATCTTGATATGTTATTATTTGCCCGTAAGGTACTTTTAAAACATCTCTTAAGAGCCATTTACCCAATGCTTTATTAGGATTAGACATAAGAGCTTTGCAGTTTTCTTGACACAACTTCATTGACATTGTTTCGCCATTTGGAAGTGTTACTTCAAAAGGTGTATCTCTTGGTGGGAAAAAACCTTCATACATTTCTCTTAAAGTAGAATTAAAAGGAATATAAACTTCATCATAATCTCTAACTCTACCACCAGCATTCCATTGATTTAAACCACTTTTACTAAAAATAGTTTTCTCTCCATTCTTCATAGAGTATAAAGGAATAATGACACTTTGCGAAAAGTCAATAACAACATCTTCACTTGCTATAGATATTTTTCTTAATGCTTCAATAGGGTCAGTCAAAATATCTACTTTTATATAAGCGAAATATGTATCTGTTATAAATCTTTTATACAATGTACTTTTTGAAGAATCAAATTTATATTCTTCTATGCCATCAGTAAAAATATAAGTATGTTGAGACTCATTTATTAGTTTAATATTATCTATGTCTATAAAATTCATAGTTTCTTCAAAAAGGTAGAAACCATCTTTATTTCTTACAATACAATGATATATTAAATCATTTAACCCATAAGCAGCTTTTGTGAAGTCTAATCTTTTATTTCTTAATTCTGCAACTTTTTTTACTTTATCAACACCTGTTAATGTGTTATATAAAGATTGTTGGCTATTAAACTCTGCAACTTTTTGCAAAGTTTTTTTATTTCCTTCTGTAAAGGTTTTAATTCCAATACCATGCGATTTAAGTTTCGCATCAGCAGAGACATCAGCTCTTGCTAAATTTGTAGCATTGAAATCTGCACAATATAAATTTTCTGTTGCCCTATAATGTAATAATGGAATATCGCTATCAGAAAATAGTCCAGAAAGAGAACCAACAAGTTTTAAATCTTTTAAATATTTTTCTACTTCTAATTGATTGTAAGGAATACATTTTTTAGTAAAATCAACATTTTTCATTTAATACCCTCACAATCTCTTTTGCAATTCTATATATAACTTCAACAGAAACTGAATTACCAGCTTGCTTATAAACTCTTGAATCACACAAATCTTTTGGAATTATAAAATCTTTTGGAAATCCTTGCAATAACAAACACTCTCTAGGGGTTAATTTCCTTATTCTTTCTTTTGAATCTTTTATTAAAGGAACATTATGTCCACCCATACCCATATTTGCAGTTAATGTTGGACAAACACCAGATTTATTTTCACGAATATAAACTCTTCTAAATTGATATATCGAACGATTGTTTTTAATATTTTCTGCAAGCAAAGGATAGCACTTCGTGGATTCGGTATAATAATATTTTTTATCTACATCGGAATCCCAATCAACTATTTTATCTAAAGTATTTGTTAAAGGTGTTTTTGTTGGCCATTTAAAACTATTAAAGCAATCTTCATCTAAAAAGCCAACAATATATAATCTTTCTCTATTTTGAGGTATATTACCATATTCGCAAGTGTTGATTATTTTTTCAGTCACATGATAACCTAATTCTTTTAACTCTTCTCTAACTAATTTAAAAGTTTCCCCATTATTGTGATTATATAAATTTTTAACATTCTCTAAAAAAACAACTTTTGGCAATCTATTTTCATTTTTAAATTCTTTTAATAATCTAATGATTTGAAAAAACAAGTTGCCTCTATCATCTTCAAACCCTTTTCTATAACCAGCGATAGAAAATGGTTGACAAGGAAACCCACCAGCTAAAATATCAATATTTTCTAAATCTTTTGCATTTAAATTACAAATATCTCCAACAATTAGATTTGTATTTGAATGATTTGATTTAAATGTCTTTGCACAATAGGTGTCTATTTCATTAGCCCAAGCAGTAGAAACTCCAGCTTTTAAGAATCCCAAATCTATTCCACCAATTCCAGCAAATAAACTACCTAGTTTATATGTAAACATAAAATTCTCCTTACACTAACAATATAGCATATTTGAAAACAAAAAGCAGCTACTTTTATATACAAAATTCATTATAACACAAAAATTTTAAAATTGTTGCGAATATATAAAAATTTTAAAAATTTTATTTAAAATGGCAGTTAGGCGTGTGCTTGTCATATACAAGTCGGTGTCGCTTCGCTCCACCGAAAGACAAGCACACGCTAATAATCTAATTGCATTTTGTTGCAAAAAGAGCGGTTGCTGGCAGAGCGTAACGCAATCCGCTCTTTTGCTTTTTTGTTTTCTTCTCTATATTTTTCTAGTGTAAGCGAATAATCTTTGTTGTCAAGGTCAAGGCGAGTGCCTTATAACTTTTAGGGTTGTTATTCTTACGACAACCTGTGACAACGGCAGAAGTATTCGTTTTTTTTGCAATTAAGCGAGAGTTGGTGCAAAAAGAGAACATAGGTGGTTTTTACTTATGTTTCTCTTTAATATTCTGCTAGTTTCAAAATTGCTTGCCTAAGATCTGCGTTTTTTATTGATTTTTATCGCTTTCATTTAAGCTTTTTGTATTTTCTAAATCATTGTTTGGTTGAGTTTCGTTTAAAGACTCGTTTATCTCTTTCCGTGATTTCTTTTTTTTACTTGAAAAGTAATTTCGAATTTTATTGTATGTGGTATTAAGCCATCTCGATTGTTTTTCAAATGCAAATTGCTCATATATCAGCAAGAAAATCGTATATATACAAATTGCTAAAAGTCCAATTGCCCACCAATATAAAGAAGTTCCTTCAATTGCAGGACTAAACAAATACATGTCTTCACTTGCACCTAAAACTTGTGAATTAAACAAAATGTATGGCACCATCAACAACATTCCAAGAGGAAAACTTCCCCAATTTTGCATAGATGGTTTGTAGTAGCCAATTCCTATCACATATACAAAACTTACAAACATCAATGTGTGATATACAAGTCCTGTAAAGTTTACTGGAGCAAAAATCGTTGGAGTGCCAATGGTAAATTCTGGGTAAAAGGTTGTAAGCAAGCCACCTAATGCCATACCAAACATAGCAAATTGGAAAAATTTGCCATCCGGCTTTGCAATCACCATGATAATAGGTCCCCAAAAGGCAAGGGCACTACAAAACCTTCCTGGAACAAAACAAGCAAAATTGTAATCATATTTAATCCATATTTCTATTTTATTTGCAAGCACAAATATGAAAGTTATGGCTGCAGCAATAATGACAAAAACTTTTGTTAACTTTTTATTTTCTTTATAAAATATCTTGATAGAAAAATTGAGCCGATGGTAAAAGCAATAAAAAAGAGAATATAAACAATGTGTTACCAACAGAAAATATTAATCATAAAACCTCCATGCTTTACACATTTTACAATATGCAAAAGCACAAAGTCAACAAAAAATGACATTCTTCGACATGCGAGTTGCAATTTTTAGGGAATTGAAAATTTATGCAAAAAATTTGAATTTTTGATTTCTATATGCTATAATAAGAACGTCTTATTGAAAGCGATCTTCTTCCTCTAGATTGTTTTTTTCAAATTGATATGTTTTCGTGGCGTAATCGTATAACGCAGCGCCCTCCTAAGGTGTTGAACTATCCATCCCCCGCAAATTGCTATAAGCCTTATAAATAAAGGGATGTAGCGATTTGAAAAAATCGAAAAAACAATTTTGGTATACATTTTGGTATACAATTTTTAAAAAATTTATTTGAGTATCTTCAATAAACTGAGTAAAAATCACTAAAATTTCTGACCGAAAATGAAGTCAAAAAACTATCAAAAATTTTAATATGCACCTGTAGCTCAGCAGGATAGAGCACCGTCCTCCTAAGACGGGTTTGTCGGAAGTTCGAATCTTCTCAGGTGCACCATGATACTCTAAATATTTTTTAGAGTATTTTTATTTGCTATAAAAATATTTGTTTTTTGTAAGGAGATATTATGGAATTTTATTTTAAAGATGGATGCTATGAGGTAAAAGATAAAGATGATATAATCGAATTTCAAAATTTGATATATAACAAGTTGGAAAATAATTTATATAATAAGTCTACTAACTTCGAAGTATTTAAATTGTTAAATGATAAAATTGATGAAGAATTAAAGATATCGACTTTTGGGGAGAAAGAAGAATATGTTAATCAGGAAAATTATGAAAATCGAAATAAAAATGCAGTAAAATTTTTTATTTTATATTTTTGTTATGGAAATGCTCTTATGAGATTATATGCAGATTACTGCCAAACCGATGATTTTATTTTTGATAGTATTAAAAATGCTGAAGAAATTTTTATCAATATAAAAGGAATGTTGAATGAAGTCGAGTTAAGTATAAAAGATAATTTGTTAATAAATTTTAAAACTAAAAAGCAAATTTATGGTGCGACTATGATAACCTTAAGTTTATTCGAAAGGAATATTATAGAAAATATTAAGAGATGCGCATTAAAAGAAGAAGTAAAAATACTTAATAAAATGATAGAAGATAAACAAATAGAGATCGAAGAAAAGTATTTAAAATATTTTAAAATAGCAAAGGAAGTATATATTAATAATAAAATTATTAAGATTTTTGAAGATGTTGATGATATCAAATATAATATTACTGAAATGATTAAAAAATATAATGAATTAAAATCTGATGTAAAAAAGGATTTAGATAAATTAGTCAACGATAAATCTTATACTTTAGGGGCGTTATTAAATAATATCTATGCAAAAAGAAATTTAGATTCTGATTTATTAACATTATTAAAATGTATGTTTGACGCCAAGGAATTGAATTTAAGAAATGATATTATGCATTGCAATACATATAAACCTTATGATCCATTTGATTTTCCAATTACTATGATATTTTTTCATCTTTTAATCTTAATATCTTATGAGATTTTAATTATATAAATTAGAATAATATTTTATTTTTTTAATATTTACCTTTTTGTTTTAGGGGGGCGATGAGTTCTTTTTCGAGTTGGTCGTAGTTTATTATGTTGGTTCTTCCGTGTTTGTAGATGTTGATCTTACCAGAGTTGCAAATGCAATCAATTATGTGGTGTTTGATTTTTGTTCTATGGTGAGCGTTCCATTCGTATTGTGCTGAAATTTTGGTTCTTAATCTTGGAAAGGTTTTGTTTGCTTTATAATGTTTTGGGTTTAGTGCATTGAGAAAACTTTTCATATCAACAAGCATTTTGCCTTGACTAATAATATAGTCAAGGCTTTTTTGTTGACAAAATGTTCGTATATTGGTTTTTCGTATTATTGTATCTTTATCTCCATCTTTAAAAAGTCTATATATGACACCAGTTGAAACTTTTTTCATTTTTTCCTCCTTTTATTAAAGAAATCTGCAATTTCATCTATGTTTACTAACCAAGCATTCCCATATTTAATTCTTGTTATTTTTCCTTCTTTAGCGAGTATTTCAATTAAATATCCTGTAATTGCAGTGTTTTTATCTATTTTCTTTATATCTTTTGCTATATTTTCTTGTTTTCTTAATTTTGGTATATACATATTTCCTCCTAATAAAAACAAACGGAGTGTTATGACCCGGTTTGTGTAATATTGTTAAGTGCGTTTACTACTTTTTCTTGGGTGTCTGGCATAAAGTGGCTATAAACTTTTAAAGTTATAGTTGAATCACTATGTCCTAGATATTTACTAACAGTTTGTATAGGAACATTTTGAGAAAGTAGCAAACTGCAATAGGTGTGCCGAAGTCCGTGGCAAGATATTTTCTTAAAACCATTTTCAATTTCAAATGATTTTAACCAAGCATTAACTTTACTTTTGCTAATTGGTTCTCTATAAATATTTACAGCTATGTAATATTTGTCTAAATTATTATCAAAATCACTATCTGCAAGTCTAAACCATTTTTGATATTTTATTAAGTCATTGATAAGTGAGTCGGGCAGTGGAATATCTCTTATTGAAGTTTTTGTTTTTGGAGCTTTTTCATAAACTCCAAATTCTTTATGATATAACCTTGCACGCACAATATGAACAACTTTTTTAGAAAAATCAATATCACTCCATCTAATACCACACATTTCACCAAGTCTTACACCTGTAAGTAGCATAAATTTTAAAGTTATCTTATCAAGACAAGCACACGCCAGGATCTCAAACAATCCAATTTTTAATTGTTGTATAAAATTTTACTCATGCTATATGTTATAATATTTGTAAACGGAAATTATTTTAATTTAATTAAACAAATTTAAAACTTTTATGTTATAATAAAAACAGGTTTGAGTAAAGAGGGTTTTATGTTTGAAAATATAGATAATAGAACGAAACTTTTAGGTGATGATTTAAAGAAAGAATTAAAAAAAGAATCAAAAGTAAGAATAGCTTCTTCTTGTTTTTCTATGTATGCATTTAAAGAATTAAAAGAAGAACTTAGTCAAATTGAAGAACTTAAATTTCTGTTCACTTCTCCAACTTTTACTAACAATACTATTACTGAAGGTTTAAAAAAAGAAAAAAGAGAATTTTATATACCAAAACAAGATAGAGAAAATAATTTATATGGTTCTGAGTTTGAAATAAAACTTCGTAACGAAATGACATTAAAGGCAATAGCTAAAGAATGTGCGAGTTGGGTTAAACAAAAAGTTAAGTTTAAAAGTAATATTACAAACTCTTCAATACCTAATTTAATAGGAATAGAAAACATTGATAAAACATCAGTAACTTATAATCCTGTTAATGGATTTACGACAGTAGACTTAGGTTATCAAAAGGGGAACAGTATATTTACAGCAATAAATAAAACTGATTTTCCAGAACAAAGCAAATATTTATTTTCAATGTTTGATGAAATATGGAATGATAAAACAAAAGTTGAAGATATAACAAATAATGTTGTTGAAATGATAAGTAGTGCATATCAAGAAAATAGTCCTGAATTTATTTATTTTTTCATTTTGTATAATATTTTTAGTGAGTTTCTTGATGATATAAGTGAAGATAATATGCCTAATGAGGCAACCGGATTTAAAGATACAAAAATATGGAATATGCTTTATGATTTTCAAAAAGATGGAGTTATTAGTATAATTAATAAACTTGAAAAACATAATGGTTGTATTTTGGCAGATAGTGTGGGGCTTGGTAAAACATTTACGGCTCTTGCAGTTATTGCTTATTATTCGCTTAGAAATAAAAGTATTTTAGTTCTTTGTCCAAAAAGGTTAAGTGATAACTGGACGCAATACTCTGGAGATAGTAATGATACTACAAATATTTTTTATGAAGATAGAATTAGATATGAAGTGTTGTATCACACGGATTTAGGTCGTGCTGGAATTGCTCATAATGGAAGAGATTTAAAACTTGTAAATTGGGGCAATTATGACCTTGTAGTAATTGATGAAAGTCATAATTTCAGAAATAACAATCCTGTAAAAGATAAAGAGACAAGATATGATTTTCTAATTAATCATATAATTAAGGCAGGCGTTAGAACAAAAGTTTTAATGCTTTCAGCCACACCTGTAAACAATAGATATAACGATCTTAAAAATCAATTAGCAATTGCTTATAGTCAAGATTATGATGCATTTGAAAAAAGTTTGGAAACAAAAAGTAATATAGCTACAATTTTTAGACAAGCGCAAGCTGTATTTAATGATTGGAGTAAAAGACCGCCAAATGAGAGAAAAAACAAAGATTTGATTGATGCTTTGAGTATAGATTTCAAAATTTTACTTGATAGCGTAACTATAGCTAGAAGTAGGAAAAATATATCCAAGTATTATAATATGAATGGTATAGGAAGATTCCCAGACAGACTTCCACCACTTTCATATGCACCTGAACTTACAAAAAGAAAAGATGTTCCTGAATATAAGGAAATTTATCAATCTATAAAATCGCTTAACATGGCTGTTTATGGATTATTTGATTTTGTTCTTGATAGTCAAAAAGATAAATATGAAAGAAAATATGATGTGGAAATCAAGCATAGTGGACTAACTCGTAGTGGTAGAACTTCAGGTATTAAACGTTTAATGACAGTTAATTTGCTTAAGCGACTTGAGTCAAGTGTTGAATCTTTTAGACTTACAATGCTTGGGATGTTAGATTTAAATAGATCAGAATTAAAAAGATTGTCTTATTATAATGCAGGACAAATGAGACCGGATGCCTTTGCAACAAAGAAAGTATTTAATTATGAAATATTTGACCAAGATGAAGATGGAAGTTTAAATTTGGTTCAAACTGATAAAGGCAAAGAAATTCATATAGAATATGCTGATATAGATAGACTTTCATGGCAACAAGCAATGGAACATGATGTAGAAATACTTGAGACTTTATTAAATGAACTTGGCAAAGTTACCCCAGAACATGATTTAAAACTTCAAACATTAAAAGAAATTATAGATAAAAAGATAAATAATCCAATAAATCCTGGAAATAAAAAATTTTTAATCTTTTCTGCCTTTGCTGATACTGCAAACTATTTATATGAAAATTTACATAAGTGGTTAAAAGATAAATATGGAATAAATTCCGCAATGATTGAAGGACAAATAAATAAAGTTTCGCTTAAACATTGTCCAAAGAAAACAAATACTTTACTTACAATGTTTAGTCCTATTAGCAAGAATAGAGATAAGGTTTTTAGTTGGATACCTTCTCAAATAGAAAGTTATAAAGATCCAAAACTTAATTGGAGTAATAAAATTGACAAACATGAATATGATGATTGTTTTGAAGATATAGATGTTTTGATTGCAACTGATTGTATATCAGAAGGACAAAACTTACAGGATTGTGATATGTGTATAAATTATGATATACATTGGAATCCAGTCAGAATTGTTCAAAGGTTTGGGCGTATTGATAGAATTGGTAGTAAAAATAAAGTAATACAATTAGTAAACTTTTGGCCACCACTTCCACTGAATGAATATATTAATCTTACCGATAGAGTTAAAAGCAGAATGACAATTGTTGATCAAACAGCTACTGCAGATGACAATATTTTAAATCCTGATGACCAAATGGATGATTATCGTGAATTGCAAATTAAAAAACTTCGAGAGGGTGAAAATATTGACCTTGAAGATACGAATAATGGTATTTCTATAAGTGATCTTGGATTAAATGAATTTAGAATGGATGCAACTGAACTTGTAAAAGTTTATGGTGAACCTAAACGAGTTCCAAAAGGAATGCACTGCGTCATAGAGAAAGATTCGTCACGAGGGATTGTTCCTGGAGTTATTTATACTCTCAAAAATCAAAATAATAATGTGAATATAAATAGACAAAATCGCTTGCACCCTTATTATTTGGTTTACATTGATGAAAAAGGGGAAATTGTAAATAACCACCTAGAAGTTAAAGAAATTTTGGATAGTATAAGAATTGCTTGTAAAGATAAAAAAGATCCTTTATATAAAGTTTGTAGTATTTTTAACGAAGAAACAAATGATGGACTTGATATGTCAAAATATAGTAAGTTGCTTGAAAAATCAATTGAAAGTATAATACAAGTCAAAGAACAAAGTGATATAAACGCACTTTTCAAACAAGGAAGTATGGTGCTTAGTGGAACAAAAATAAAAGGACTTGATGATTTTGAGTTACTTGCTTTTGTAGTTGTAAAATAAAAAACATAAGAAGAAAAAGATTCTTAATTATTTATAAGATAAAAAAGTAATGAAAAAAAGAATTATATTATACAAATGGAGAAAAAGTCATGAATATTTTGCATTATTTTAATTTACCTTTTAACTCTTTTATTGAAAAAACGGATTTAAAATATAGGTTCAACTTTTATAAGTTTAACAATATAGAAAAATTTTATATTGATCAAATTATCGATTTTTTCCCTGTTGCAAAAGTAGATTACAAAATGTTGAATTTGATACAAGATGAAGATGCATATTATAATGAAGTATTTTATTACTATATAAAGTTAAAATCGGTTGGAAATCTGACTCAGATATTGAATTTATTATATAAATTGATACAGAAGCCTACAATTTTTATTGTGCAATACGAAAAACTATACTTTTTCTCATGTGGTAATGTCAGCTATACAAGAAAAGAAATTAATTTTAATGATACAATAAAAACTATATCTTCTAGTGTAGATACATCTTTATTAACTTATAAAAGTGAAAAAATGTTAAAAAACTTTAATATTAAAAATATGTCAAATTTGAAAACAATATTTGATTATATATTCAATATATATTTCTCAATAAGTTCAAATCAGATTGCATATTTGAAACTTAATATGGTAAAAAGACTTGCAAAATGTGTATTTATTGCAGACTCGGAAATAAACACGATATTGAATAATTGCATCATTAAGAAGAAGATTGGAAAATCATTATACTTTGATGGAGAAGAAATTTTTAGACAAATATTAAAAACTAAAGATAAAACTAAAAACTTTAATTATAATTGTATTGAAGATATAAAATATAATATAAGTAGTGAAAAAGAAAGATTTGTGTCTTCTAATATAGACAATGAAGACGATGAAGATAATTTAGATGATTATGATGATACATATTTAAATGAAAAAGATTTTAATGATAAAAACGAAGAAAATTTTAATAATAAAATCAATTATTATATAGAAGATGAAATTATTTATTGTGATTTTGATGAAACAAATGAAGATAATAATTTTGATACTTTTGAAAATGAAGTTGATTATTCCAAAGATCTTAATTTTGAAGATGTAGTTTTATTTTTAGAAAAATATGGAATCAGTCAAGATTATTATAAAAAAATGGTTAAGGAAGAAATAGAAAAACTTGGTGAGAAAAGATGTAGATTAATTTACAATAATATTAAAGATTACGATTTTGATAATGACATCAAAGATGATAACGATAATCTTGATCTTGGTTTTGATGAGGATGATGAAGGGGAAGATTAATAATGTTTATATTTAATGAAAAAACAGAAGTTAATATACAATTTAAGATGCTTGAATTGTTTAGAACAATAAAAGCTGATAAACTTGTTAAGGCAGATGCTGGAAATGTTATTAAAGTTGTTTTGGCAAATGTTTTATCTCCTGATAGAACAAATATGGAAGCAAATGAAACAACAAAAGAAATTTATGTCTTTAATATAGAATTAAACTCAAATAAAGTCCCTATAAAATTTCTTGATACATTAAATAAAAGCATTAACTTGCAAACATTGTTTAAATTGTATTATAATGATAAAGTCAAATACATAATTTCTATTAAAGAATTTGCTGAAGAAAGAATGAAAGTTTTGAAATATTTTGAAAGTGATTGGCAAAATGAAAGTTTTGAAGAAACTCCAAATGTATTAAAACTTGAAAATTTGTTTAAACAAATGATTTCAAATATAACAACTTATTTGTTTAGAGATTATGAAGATTTTAAGCAGTATATTGACAGATTAAATTCAATAGAAAAACAAAAGAAAGAAATTGAAAAAATGACAAAAGCAATGAATGCAGAAAAACAACCAAATCTAAAGATGAAATTAAATGATGAAATCAGGGAAAAGAACAAAGAATTGCGAATTTTGGAGGGGTAATGGGAAAAATTGAAAATTTTAGAAAAGTTATGGCACTACCAGAAGTGATACAAAATGTTGAATTAACAAATAAATTAAAAGATGTTTATACAGACTATTTAGAATTATTAGATGAAAATAAGGAATTAAAGGGGAAATTAAAGGAATCAGAAGAGATTTCAAATATCAAAAGAAACGCAAAAATTTATTCTGGATTTTATACGCTAGCTGATGTGAAAGATTTTGATGGAGAAGAAATACCGTTTTGTTTAAATTGTTTGTATGAACATGGAAAGCAAATTCCTATGTTATTTGGTGTTGTTGAAAGTGGATTGCAGGATTTAATGACTGGAAGAGTTTTTAGAGATAACACATATGGTTATAAGTGTAATAAGTGTGGGACTAAAATTGCCATAACAACAAATAAAAAAGGAGAAAAATAATGGATAAATTAAAAATGCAGAGTGAAAACTTGGTAGATGAAAATGTTGAGAAAATAGCGTTAGCTTTCCCTAACTGCGTTACTGAGGGTAAAGATGAAAATGGACAAGTTGTTAAACTTGTTGATTTTGATTTGCTTAAACAGGAACTCAGCAAAGTTGTAGTTGACGGAAATGACGAAAGATACGCTCTTAATTGGGCAGGTAAAAAGCAAGCAATTTTAACTGCCAATTCACCAATCAATGCAACGCTTCGCCCTTGCCGAGAAGAAAGTGTTGACTTTGATAATACAAAAAACCTTTACATAGAGGGAGATAACCTTGATGTTTTAAAACTTCTCAGAGAAACATATCTAAATAAAATCAAAATGATTTACATTGATCCACCTTACAATACTGGTAATGATTTTGTTTATAATGATGATTTTGCAAGTTCTGCTGATGAGTATCTTCAAAATAGTAAAAGTTATGATGAAGATGGCAACCGTATGGTGCAAAATCTTGAAAGCAATGGTCGTTTTCACTCTGATTGGCTTTCAATGATGT
>CALVMU010000002.1 GCA_944348085.1 uncultured Clostridia bacterium | reverse complement strand
GGTGCTGCTCAAATGGACGGCGCTATCCTTGTTGTTGCTGCAACAGATGGTCCTATGCCTCAAACAAGAGAGCACATCCTTCTTGCTAGACAGGTTGGTGTTCCTTACATCGTTGTATTTATGAACAAAACTGATCAAGTTGACGATCCAGAACTTCTTGAACTTGTTGAAATGGAAATCAGAGACCTTCTTACTGAGTATGGTTTCCCAGGAGACAAAACTCCAATCGTTAAAGGTTCTGCTTTGAAAGCTCTTGAAGCTGCTCAAGCTGGCAATGTTTCTGACCCAGCATGCGCTTGCATTCAAGAACTTCTTGACGCTCTTGATTCTTACATTCCTGAGCCTCAAAGAGAAACTGACAAACCTTTCCTTATGCCTGTTGAAGACGTTTTCACAATCACTGGTCGTGGAACTGTTGCAACTGGTAGAGTTGAAAGAGGAACTGTAAAAGTTGGCGACACTGTAGAAATCGTTGGACTTGGCGCTTCAAAACAAACTGTTATCACAGGCGTTGAAATGTTCCACAAGTCACTTGATGCTGCTATCGCTGGAGACAATGCTGGTCTTCTTCTTCGTGGAATTCAAAGAACAGACATTGAAAGAGGTCAAGTTCTTTGCAAACCAGGTTCAATCCACCCACACACAAAATTCACAGCAGAAGTTTACGTTCTTAAGAAAGAAGAAGGTGGCCGTCACACTCCATTCTTCAATGGTTACAGACCACAATTCTATTTCAGAACAACTGACATCACTGGTGTTATCGAACTTGAAAAGGGCGTAGAAATGGTTATGCCTGGTGACCACGTAAAAATGACAATCACACTTATCAACCCAATTGCTATCGAGCAAGGACTTCGTTTCGCTATCCGTGAAGGTGGCAGAACAGTTGGTTCTGGTGTTGTTTCAACAATCATCGAGTAATTGTCTTGATTTTATAAAAAATTATTTGGAAGCAAAAAAAATGACTGAGAAAATCGGTCATTTTTTTGTTGTTTTTGTTTGAAAGCTTGCTAAATGTTTTTATTTTAAAGCCTACTAAATTATTATATAGGAAATTTTATATAGGAAATTTGTTTTGCTTGAGCATTTAGTTGCTTTTGATAGAATGTCAGAGAAGTTTTTGTAATTTTGTTATTGTTTTTGTCAAAAGTTCGATTTATTCTTGATATGGTTTTGCAAAGTTTGTGAATGTCGTTCGCATTTTTTGAGGGGAAATTAAGGCGCATTTTAAATAAATAAGGCAAGAAAGCTTAAGGCAAAATGACAAAAATTGCATAGGCAAGCTTTTTTAGCTTGAAAATGCTTTTTATCTTTTCTTTTTTTGTGTTATAATAAACATATATTGAATTAAAAAGGTGACGATTATGGGAGTTATGGGCAAAATTTTCAAGGCGCTTGGCTTTGAAAGCGAAGAAAAAAGCAAAAGAACTGAAAAAAACAAGACAAAGGCAAGTTTCAAAATCAAACATGGCAAGGTCAAATCTAGAGCTGAAGAGATTGATGGAGTTCCTGTTTATTATCCTGAAAGCTATTTGCAGGTAAGGGATTTTGCTGAGATTCTTAAAAATGGCAACCCTTGCATAATTTCAGTTGAATATTGCGAAAGAGACCTGGCAGACCGCATTTTGACCTATTTTGAAGGTGTTTGTTTTGCGCTTTCTGCCTCAAGACATGAGATAGAAGAGGGCAAACTTTATCTTTATTTGCCGGAGGGTATGGAAATTGAAGAGTAAATTTTTTAAAACCTATTTTGTGGCAATTGCGGTGGCTGTTTTTGTGTTTGTTTTTGACATGCTCACAAAATATCTTTTGATAGGCTCGCTTATTCCAAATGTTGGTGACAGTGCATCCTTTATTGAAGGATTTATAAATTTTGTGCATGTTCAAAACTTTGGCGCAAGCTGGGGGATTTTTGGTGGTCAAACTTGGCTGTTGATAATCATATCAATTGTGATAACTGCAGTTTTGTTGTGGTTTTATATCTCAAAGCTTAAAAATTCCAAGAGCGAAAAAAATGGAATAGACATCTTGCTTTCAGTCACAATTGGGTTTGTTGTCGGTGGCTGTCTTGGCAATTTGTATGACAGATTGGTTTTTGGCTATGTCCGCGACTTTATCAATTTTCAGTTTATGGATTTTCCAGTTTTCAACATTGCAGACAGCGCTATCACAATTGGTGTTGTGCTTTTTATAATCTATTTTATAATCGGATTTGTCAAAGAAGCAAAAGCGGAAAAGGCAAAAAAAGAGGCTTTAAAAATGGAGGTTGGGCAAACATCTCAAGTTGCACAAGAAGAAAAAGAGGTTGAAAACTCAAAAGATGAAAAAGCTGGCGAAAATAACGATAAAAATGACAAAAATAACGATAAATCCAGCAAAAATTAGCTAAAAAACATTTAATTTTAAGTTTTTACTTAAGAGCGAGGGCTTTTTTGAAAGGTGAATTTTTTGTAAGCAAAGAAGAGCAAGGGCAAAGGCTTGATGTGGTTTTTAATGCACGCCAGCCATCTTTTTCGCGTTCTCATATCAAAAATATGATTGATGAAGGCAAAATTCTTCTGCAAGGCAAAACAGTAAAATCTGGCGAAAAAGTCAAAGAGGGACAGAAGATTGAATTTGATTTTGAAGAGCTTAAACCACTTGAAGCTAAACCTGAAAAGGTGGATTTTGAAATTGTTTATGAAGACTCAGACCTTATTGTTGTCAACAAACCTCAAGGACTGGTTGTTCATCCATGTTCTTCAACCAAAAATGGCACTCTTGTCAACGGTCTTCTTGATAAAGTGAAGGACCTCAGCGGAATCAATGGTGTGCTTAGACCAGGCATTGTGCATAGACTTGATAAAAACACCTCAGGACTTATGGTTGTTGCCAAAAACGATTTGGCGCATGTTTCGCTTGCCGAGCAAATCAAAAACAAAACTTGCAAGCGCAAATATATTGCTCTTTGCGAAGGACGCTTTAAAGAGCAAGAAGGGCATATCGAAACATTTCTCGAGCGCAGCAAGTCTGATCGCAAAAAATATGCAGTTTCTTCGTCAGGCAAAAAAGCAATCACAGACTTTAAAGTGCTTAAAAACTACGCTAATAAAACTTTGGTGGAATTTTCATTGCAGACGGGCAGAACCCATCAAATCAGAGTGCATTGCAAATGGCTTGGGCATCCAATTGTTGGCGATGATGTCTACGGAAAGGCAGAAAAAAACTTGAAAGGTCAGCTTTTGCATTCATATTCTCTTGAATTTGTGCATCCTCGAACCAACCAAATTATGCATTTTGAAGTGCCACTTCCACTATATTTTCAAGAATATCTTGACAACCTGAAATGATTTGACAAAATTGGTTACAATTTTATTTATTCATTTGCCAACCAAATTTTTGTTATAGCTCTTGACAAAATGGAAAAGATATTATAAAATATGATCGCAAAAAATATAAGTTTAAGGAGAATAAAAATGAGTAAGTATAAAACTGTAAAAGCAGAAAATGGCAAATATTACTTTCAAGGAGATGATGGCAAACTCTATGGCGAGGGTTATGACCTTGTCCTTTTCCGCGTGCAACCATCTCGCGCTATTGTTATAAAAGGCAACAGGTTTTTTAAAGTTGATATGGACAACGATTTCAAGGCTGTTGCGGCAGGCAATGTGCCTACGGGATTTGTAGAAAGATTCAAACGCGCAATAAACAATCCTGCAGGGAAAAAACTTGATCCAGAAACCATCCACAAGATTGTGGAACAATACGAAAAAAATAAGGAAGACTATACTGAAATTATCAATCGTTTAGCAGAACAAGGTTTTTGGGGTGATTGGGCTAATAAATATACTCAAAGTCATAACAACGAAGATGATGACGGAAAAGCTGAGTAAAGAGGGCTTTAAAATTTTGCATCAGCAAAACGCGTTATATTTCAGCAAAAAAGCAGGGCAGTAGGAATGCCCTGCTTTTTGTTGCTTTAAAAAAGTTTTTTTTGTTTAAAAAAAACTTGCCACACAAAAAGTTATCCACAAAAGTGCTTTTTAAAAACCGCTTTAAAAAAGTTTTTTCAACAAATTTTGCAAAACCTATTGACAAATTGCGGGAGGGGGGTATAATAGAAACATCATAGATTGAAAAGGAAAAGTTTTCAACAAGAGGAGGAGAAAATGAAAAAAGAAAAGGGTGCTTTGATATGTGTGAAAAACAAAGATCTCAAGCGTTTAAAAACAAATCCTAAAGCATTTTGGAGCGATGTGACAAAGATAGGAATGTTTGCATTTTCTGGTTGCACTGGTTTAACCTCAATCACTATACCAGACAGTGTGACAAAGATAGGATGGGGTGCATTTTCTGGTTGCAGTGGTTTAACCTCAATCACTATACCAGGCAGTGTGACAGAGATAGGAGATGATGCATTTAATGGCTGCACTGGTTTAACCTCAATCAGCATACTTGACGGTGTGATAAAGATAGGACGTGAGGCATTTTCTGGTTGCACTGGTTTAACCTCAATCACCATACCTGACAGTGTGACAAAGATAGGATGGGGTGCATTTTCTGGTTGCGCTGGTTTAACAGAAATAGAAGTAGATGCTGATAATAAACATTATAGCAGCGAGAATGGAGTTTTATACAACAAAGAAAAAACGGAACTCATATGTTGCCCAGAAGACAAAACTTCAATTACAATACCTGACAGCGTGACAAAGATAGGATGGGGTGCATTTTCTGGTTGCACAGGTTTAACTTCAGTCACCATACCTGACAGTGTGACAAAGATAGGACGTTATGCATTTTCTGGTTGCAAAGGTTTAACCTCAATCAACATACCTGACAGTGTGACAAGGATAGAAACTGCTGCATTTTCTGGTTGCGCAGGTTTAACCTCAATCACTATACCTGACGGTGTGACAGAGATAGGAGATGATGCATTTAATGGTTGCACAGGTTTAACCTCAATCACCATACCTGACGGTGTGACAGAGATAGGAAGTGAGGCATTTTCTGGTTGCACAGGTTTAACTTCAATCAGCATACCTGACAGTGTGACAAAGATAGGACGTGAGGCATTTTCTGGTTGCACAGGTTTAACTTCAATCAGCATACCTGACAGTGTGACATTGATAGGATGGGATGCATTTCTGGCTTTAGATGGTTCAACCTCAACCACTATACCCGATAGTGTGACATGGATGAGAGATGATATATTTTCTGGTTGCAGCGGTTTAAAAGAAATAATTGTATCAACTAGCGTTAATGGTAGCGTAAAAAAAGCAATTAGTGATTTTAAAGATTGCTTGATAGAGGTTGAGACAGAAAAAATAAAACCTGATGATTATTATATTGATCTTACAAAGAAATCTCTTATGACGATTCACCTTTTCCCAGTAGAGAAATTTTCTGAGGATTTTGTTTTAAAACTGAAAAAAGTGTTGTATGAGCATTTTAAAGCAGAGGTTGAAAAAATCAAGATCCAAGATAAATCTCAATTTAATGCTATCATTCAAAAAGCAGATGAGATAAAAGCAATTATAGCTCGTAAGCAAGAGTTATATAAGAAAAAGAAAGCACAAATCAAACAAGAGAAAGAGGATCGAGAAAAAGAGATAAGAAAACGTTTTGATGTGTTCTCAGATGAAAATGATGATGACGGAAAAGTTGAGTAAAGAAGGCTTAAAAAGTTTGCATCAGCAGAATGTGCTATATTTCAGCAAAAAAAACAGGGCAGTAGAAATGCCCTGCTTTTTTATTTTTGCGCTTGTAAATGTCTGTAAAGTTTCTTAAAAAAATCTATTAAAATAAAAGTTATGTTCAGCCCAGGCAAAGTTTGCAAAGGCTGTGCCTTCAAGTTTATCACTGTGGAGCTTGGAACTCGGTGATTCCAACACGGCGTTTCTTTCTTTCAATTTCAATAAGTGAAGAAAGCAGGTCGCGCACTTTGTATGGATTTTTTATGTGCAACAATGAAAATTCAGGCATTGCTGAGTCGTTGCTGTCAACCAGGATTGTTCCTGTGCCAACAATTTTATCAACAAGAGATGCGTGCAATCTTAAGTCAAAGCATCTGTAAAGGTTAACTTCATCAATAAGTGAAGAAAGCAGGCCTTTGTGTCTGAAGATTTTTATCCATTCGTTGCCTTTTTTAACCAAATAGTATCTTGTAAAAGAAAGAGGCATTCCCAAAAAACGCTTTCTGTCGTGCCAAATTACTTCGCAATCTTCGTCAAATTTCATATTTTCCTCCAAAAAACATATTTTCAATTTCATTTTACAATAAATTATGCAAAATGTAAAGAGATTTTTCAAAAAAAATAAAAATGGACAAGTAAACAGTCCATTTTTATCTTTGCAAAATTTTAGTTTTGGAGAGCCTTGAATTGTTGATATTTAGTCAATGTTTATTGCGATTATTTTCCGCAACCGCAGTTTCCACAGCCACCGCACAAAAGTAAAAGAATTACAAGAGTGCAAGCGTCCATGCCGCAGCAATTGTTGTTACCACAACCGCAAAGGCTTTGCAAGATGATTATCCAAAGAATAAGTGAGCATGGGTCACAGCAGTTTCCACAGCCACCGCATCCATTTTGGATTCCGTTAAAGAAATTCATTTGTTCCTCCTATTGATCTTATGTAATTGAAAGTTCTTTTCGCTTTCACATTAACATATTACGCATAAAAAGAAAAAAGTGTGCTTTTCAAAGTTAAAATTTTTCAAAAGTCCTTTTATTCGACAAAACAAGTCTTTTTTCTACAGCATATTGATAAGCTTTTTCCGCAAAATATTTTTTGTAATATATGTTTGATTTTGTTGACTTAAACAGCAAAATATTATAAAATAGCATTGTTACAAAATATATTGCTTAAAAGGACTTTTACGATGAACAAAAAAAGTATTAGAAACAAAAACATTTTCAAAGGTGCAGCGCTTGGTGTTGCACTTTTAGTGTGTGGCACGGCTTTGCCTTTTAGCGCAATTTCTTCGTTTGCTGCAACTTGGACGCAAGATCCTTCTTCAGAGGAAGGGGAAGTTGCTTCAAACACAAACAGAATTGAAGTTGACGCAAACACCGTTCCAACCACAGTCGAAAAGGGTGGAGAATTTACCATTCCTCAAGGAAACTATTTTGGCAAAAGCTCAACTGCTCACATTATTGGCTCTGAAGTGTCTGGAAATATCACAGAATCAAAAGTTGTGGCATACTATGCAGCTGACGGCTCAATCGTGTATGATTCAAGCGATGAAAAATATAACGGCGTGACAACTTTTGACGCAGACCGCGTTGGTCAATATGTGGTCAAATATTCCGTTATGGATAGTGGCGAGCTTTACACATACGAGCTTAACCTTCGATGCGTTGTAGGTGAGGTCACTTTTGAGTTTGACGCAAACGATGCAAATATCGTGCCTTCAGTTTATGACCTTTCTATTGCAAATGAAAGAGATATCAATCTTCCTATTCCAACAATCAGCGACGAAAATGGTGACGAGCTTGCCGATGTTGAAATCGTGATTGACGGCGAAGAACCAACAGGAGAAGACTATCTTCTTATCACTCTTGATCAAGCTTATTCTGAAGATGTCAAGGTTGCCAGAAATGAGAACGGCGGTTACTATATTGCAGGTTCATCACTCACTGGAGCAAATGGATACAACTTTGATATTGTTTATAGATACTATCAAAATGGTGTTCAAATCTCTTCAACCAAAAAGTCTTTCACTGTAAACAACAGTTACTATGCTGACGAAGATGACAAGGCTGGCTACAACTTGACCATTGCGCTTGACTCATCTCGTCCTTCTTCTGCAGTTGTTGGCGTGGCAAAAGCTCTTCCAGGTCTTACTGCTACAACCGCTTCAACTGACACTCCTTCAAGCGAAGCTGTTTCAATTTCTTATTCAATAAAAGTTCAAAGAAGAGTAAATGGCGTTTGGACTGATGTTGAAAACGCATTTGACGAAGATAACAACTTCAAAGCGCCTGAACCTGGTGACTATAGATTTGTCTATACTGCAACCGATTTCTATGGACACACTGCGACAACAGAATTTACAATCGTTGATGTTGCTGACACACTTGAAGCCACACCTTATGTTTATGATGCAGGCGACGAAAACGCTAAAAATGAAGACGGCTCATACAAGAGCGCAGAAAACCTTTTGAAATCTCAAACTGTCAACCGCAACATCATTATGTATGCAATTGGTGGAAGCGACAACTATGTTGACGAGGGAGAGTTAACTTTAACTAGAAGAATTAGAACTGCAACAGGTTCACTTCTCTATGAAATCACATCTTACAACAACTATAACCTTATCTTTAAAGCCGAAAAAGATGGCTCAAAAGGTGTTTATAGGTCAATCTATGACGATAACTATCAAATCAGACGCCAAATGACTTTGGAAGGCATCACTCTTACTGGCGACACTGAAGCAAACGAAACAACAATCAAAGAGTGGTTGATGACCAACAACTATCGTATCGTGACAAGAAGCAGAACTGTTGACCCCGTGACTGGATCAGAATATGGCTCAGAGCAAACTGACGAGCAGCTTCTTGAAAGAGGATATGCATATATCACTCCAAACACAACAAATGCAGATTTCTCAGAGCAGACATACAGATTCTATTATGTTGCAAGCGACAATGTTTCAACAAACAGTGCAAAAGAAATCCTCTTTGAAGTGGAAGTTGTTGAAAATGCTGACGATTCAGCTGTTCCATCTATTCTTTATTCAACAGACCTTCAATCATCTTATCTTGATGATGACACCATAACTCTGACTGCGCCAACCGCTTCAGACAAGGGTGGTGACAGCAGAGTTGAAATTCACACAGCTTACAGATATCTTGACTCAAGTAGAAATCCAATCACAACTGTTGGAAGCGAAATTAAATATGTTATCAATGAAGCTTCAAAAGTTGGCATCGCATCAAATAAATGGTATATTCAAGCGGATGGAAACAATGTTGTGACCTCTTCTGGCTGGACAATTCTTGAAGGCGAAGACGAATATGAAATCAGACTTGCAAACAAGCCTAAAGATGCTGCGTATATTGAATTTTTCTCATACGCAATTGATGACCAAGGCAATGTGGGCTTCTATGACAAACAATGCTATGTTTCAAACATTGAAGACACTGTTGCTCCTTCACTTTATCAAGTTGTTAAATCTGACGAAACAGGTTATGTAAACAACGAAACAATCGTTCTTCCAACACTTTACTATCAAGACAACTTGCCACAATATATGAACGCTGGCGTTGTAGTTTATAAAGTTGATGCAGACGACCCTACATCTCAAACAATTGTTCACAGCTCAAACATGTCAACTTACTATGATTCTATTACCGGAAGTTTCGTGCTTGAAGCAGGTTCATTCAACGCTGCAACAGGTGGAGACTATATCGTTGCGGTAACTGTAAGTGATGCAGGCAGACATTCAATCACAACCTATTTCTCATATCATGTGACAGAAGTTCCTGTTGTTGAAGCGCCAGAAATCACAAATATCAGCTCTACAAACAGAGAAATCGTGATTGGAGAAGCACAAAACCTTCCAGCTCCTAGACTTTCAGTTTCTGACAGCGAAGGAATTGGCTATATCGGAATTTCTGACCTTGACAGTGAAAACACATCAAGTTACTACACAGTTTCAGTAATCTCTGCAGACAACAATGATTATGAGCTTTCTCAAACAAGCTTCACAGCAAACTCAAGAGGAACATATCAACTTCGTTATGATGTGTTTGTTATCAGCTATTCAACTGATGAGGAGTATTTTGACAGCACAGGCGCAGCAAATGGCAAACTTTTCATGTCTACAAACTCAGTAACTGGTGCACAGGTGCTTGCTTACAAAGCTGAAGGAACTGAGACTGTTACAGGCGGAACTGCCACTGCAGGTGATGTTTACTATATCTATGCTGAAAAAACTGAGACAGGATATGAACTTAGAATAAACACAAGCCTACTTGGAATTGGCAAGGAAATGGCAATCGACAAGCTTCCAACTTATGGTGATGACGGCGAGTCTCGCATTGTGACTCTTCACCACATGACAAGCCCAATCATAACATACACTGCTGGCGAAGTTGCTGTAAATCTTAATATGGATGAATCTGACTATGAAACAACAAAATTTGCAGACACAAACCAATCTATCATTATCAAGAGACCAGACTTTGAAGTTTCAGGAAGTGGAGAGACCGACGAGGATAGAACAAATGTTTCAATTTCAGTTGCAACAGGAAGCACTACAAGAACTATTGCAACAGTAAGTTTAAACAACTGGAACAATATGACAAACAGTGACCTTACTTATGATGACAATGGCAACCTTGTTCTTCTTCTCAACACAAATGGAAGATATACTCTCACTTACACCGTTGCCGCTAAAAACAGCATGGGGCAACCTGTTGGCTCAACCAAGACAATTTCTTACGAGCTTTCTGTAGGTGATGTTATTGCTCCAACTATTGAAATTGACAACACAAACAATGCATTCATTAAATCAACTTACAATGTAGGTGATGTTATTGACATTCAAGTTGACAAAATCACAGTTGAAGACGAAACAACAACTGACAGAAACACTCTTCTTGACAGACTTGTCATTCAGGTGAGAAACACAAGCACAAACACAACCACAACTCTTTCAAACACTTCTGATGTTCCTGGAGATTATGCATACTCTTACGAGATTAAAGAGGAAGGAAGCTATACCGTTTCAATCTATGTTCGAGATGCAGCTGGAAACACAAGCACAACAAGAGAGTTCTCATTCACAGTTGGTGATGACGGAACTTCAACTCCAGTAAATGTTCAAGAAATTGTTGGACAAGTTTTGATTGGAGTTTCAGTTGCAATCTTGGCTGGTGTTGTAATCTACTTCGTTGTTTCTAAAGTAAGAGAAAACAAATCTAAGAAAAAATAATCAAAAAAGCTCACTTTAAGTGAGTTTTTTTGTTTTGCAAAGGCAGAAAAATTGTTTTAGGTCAAAGTTTGAAAGGTGAAAATTGAATTTGTTTTAAATAAGATATTTTAAAAAAGATAAAAATAAAACTTGTTGCAATTTAAAATTTTGCTTTTATTTTAAAGAAAAACCATATTTTTCTTGACAAAAAGTTTTTGCTATGGTATACTCAAACAGTATCCGCATGTGTAGGGTTTTTGAAGTTCAAATCAAAACAATTTGACACCTGTTAAACAGCGAGTTTGGTTAGAGGAGGTAAAAAATATGTTTGCTATTGTTCAAACTGGTGGAAAGCAATACAAAGTCAGCGAAGGCGACATCATCTCTGTTGAAAAACTTGACAGACCTGTTGGCGATAAAGTTCAACTTGATGTTCTTTTGATTTCTGACAACGGCAAAGTTGTTGCTGGCAATCCATCTGTGAAAGATGCTGTTTGTGAAGCTGAAATTGTCTCTCATGGCAAAGGCGATAAAATCGTAGTTTTCAAATATAAGCCTAAGAAGAACGAAAGAAAGAAACAAGGTCACAGACAACCATTCACTCAAATTAAAATTGTATCAATCAAAAAGTAAGGCATAATATGACAAGAATTACTTTTTTTAAACAAAACAACCTTTATCTTGGATTTGAAGTTTCAGGGCATACTGGCAAAGATGACTATGGCAAAGATCTCTTGTGCGCTCAAATTTCAACAGTTGCGCAACTTGCAGTTGTTGGCATTGACGAAATTGAAAAAAACGCATCTTTTAGAGAGATTTCTGACGGTTTTTTAAAAATCATGGTCTCAGAGCAAAAGGCAAAAGAAGAGAAAATTCAATATCTTTTCAAAACCTGCTTCTATAGCTTTAAATCAATCATCGAAGGTGAAGAAAAATTTGCAAAATTGGAGGTAAAAAATGTTTAAGTTTAACGCTCAACTTTTTGCTCACAAAAAGGGTGGTGGAAGCACTAAAAACGGTCGTGACTCTCAAAGCAAACGCCTTGGTGTTAAAGCTTATGGTGGACAAAAAGTTACTGCAGGCAGTATCATAGTTAGACAAAAAGGAACAAAGGTTTATCCAGGTGCCAATGTTGGTCTTGGAAAAGATTACACTTTGTTTGCCCTTTGCGATGGCGTTGTTAAATTTGGCGTAAGCAACGGAAAAAAAGTTGTTGCTGTCGTAGCAGAATAATTCAAGGCGGGCTATAAAAGCCTGCTTTTTTAATATGTTTTTCAAATACGCTATTATAATGCGATTTGATTTGTAACTATCAAAAGGAGAAGATATGTTATACAAAAAGTTTGATGACAAAATAGAGGTTTACGATAAAAGTCAGTTCAATCCAGAGCATATTTTGGAGTGCGGACAAGTTTTTTGCTTTGACAAACAGGAAGAGAACTATGTCGTGTTTCCAGAAGACAAGTTTGCAAAGATTGTTGAAAAAGAAAATTGCTATCAAATTTTGACTGAAACGCCAGATTATTTTGAAAATTATTTTGACTTAAAGACCGATTACAGCAAAATCAAAAACTCTCTTTCTTCGATTGAAATTTTGAAAAAACCGCTAGAATTTGGCTATGGCATCAGAATTTTGAAACAAAATTTGTTTGAAACTCTTATTTCTTTTATCATCTCGGCAAACAACAACATAAAGCGCATCAAACTTATTTTAAACAATTTGCGCAAGGCTTTTGAAAATGAAAACAAGAGAAAAAGTTTTCCGACGCGCGCTCAACTTTTAAGCAAAGATGAAGAATTTTTCAAACAGGCAGGTTGTGGCTATCGAGCGAGCTATCTTTACAAGGTTTTAAGACAAATCGACGAGCAAACTCTTGAAAATTATCAGAGTCTTGACACAAAATCGTTGCGTGAAAAACTTATCGAGCTTGCCGGTGTTGGCCCAAAAGTTGCCGACTGTGTTTTGCTTTTTGGCTTTGGTCGAGGCGATGTTTTTCCTGTCGACACTTGGATTAAACAAATGTATAACCAGTTTTATCAGCCTCTTGAAAACCGTGAGCAGATAAGAAACAATTTGATCAATCAGTTTGGCGTTCTTTCAGGCTATGCACAGCAATATTTATTTTATTATCAGCGTTCGTTTATTAAAAAATAAAATCTCATTTTTGTCCAAATTGCCTATTTACAAGTTGAAAATGTTGTGATATAATGTGTATGTAAAACATAGGAGGAATTATGAACGCTTTTTCAATGCTTGGCGCTTTTGGTGCAGTTGAGATCACATTTACAGTTATTGGCGCAATCCTTTTGATTGCTATCATTTTGCTTTTAGTTATCGTTCCTGTCAAAGCATATTTTACTTCTTTAATTTCAAAAGCACACATTTCGATGGCAAAACTTACATCACTGAAAAATTGTAAAATTGACCCAATGACACTTGTTGAAGCGTATATTTTAGCAAAAAAATCTGGTGTTGCAATCAAAGTTGACGAAATTGAGTCGGTTATTTTGGCTGGTGGAAACGCAAAAAATGTTGTCTCTGCCATGAAACTTGCAAAAGAAGCTCAAATCACTTTGCCTTTCTCGCTTGCTTCTGCGCTTGAAATTCGCACAAAAGATTCGCTTGAAATCGTTAAATCTGCAGTCGAGCTTGCAAGTCAAAATGTTGAAAACATCAAAGGAATCACAAAGGACAATTATGAACTTACAGTTGAAGTCAATTTGATTTTGAAGCTTCAAATTCACAAATATCTTTTTGGTCTTTCAACTGATAAAATCAAGTCGTTTGTCATTGAAAATGTTATCAAAAAAATTCCTCAATTTGAAAAAAATCAAATTTTCAATGATCCTCAAATTTTAGTCAGAGATATAAATTTTGCCGAAGCAAGCCACGACAGCGCTTATATAATTCAAGATGCAAGAGTTGCAAATGTTTCTATTGTGCGCGACATCAATCTTGAAATGGAAGTTAAGAAAGCAGAGAAAGAGCGCGTTTATGCTCAAATGCAGGCAGACCGCATGAAAAACGCAGAAGAGATGAAAGAACTTCGCGCTCGAACTCAAACTGAGGAAACAAAGGCCAGCTTGCTGGAAGCTGAGGCTCAAATTCCAAATGCAATTTCTCAGGCCATAAAAGAGGGACGCTTCTCAGTTATGGACTATTACAAACTTATGAATTTGCAGGCTGACACAGCGCTTCGCCGAAGCATTATTTCAAACAGTGATGATGACACTGATGATTCTGACTCTGACGATGACGACATTTTTGGAGATGATGAATAATGGGAAATATGACAGCAATCATTGTTGTTTGTTCGATTTGTGGCGTGCTTATCATTGCGCTTCTTATTGCTTTTAAAGTGATTGGAAGTCGAAATTCTAAGCACAACCTTGACGACCAGATTGAAAAATATCGAAAAATGGGAGCAGGTGAGGCAGTTTCTGCAAACACCACAACTGACAAAACAACCAAAAAACAACTTAAGAAACAAAAAAATCAGCAAAAAGCCACCATAAAAACAGAAAAACTGCAAAAAAAGCTGAATAAAACGGTGGAAATTGAAAAACTAAGTGAAAATTCAGAGGAAAATCAAGAAACTAAAACTGAAACAACTTTTCAAGATTTGGTTGAAGAACATTCCTCTCCATATATTGCAGAAAACGAAAGGTTTACACGAAAATTTTCGCAAGAGACAGCAAATCAACATGACCGCGACAAAGAATTTGATGATTTTATGAATGAGCATTCTTATTCTAGAGTGGTTGCAAACAAAAATTTAGTCAAACAGATGAGCAAACTTCCAAACAAAGTCAAGGCTCTTCTGCTTGGAAATGTTTTCAATAAATTTGAAGATTAGGCGCAAAGAAAAAGCGCCTTTTTTTGTGTAAAAGATTGATTTGACAAAGCATGATTGACCATTTTTCAACATATATTTACTTTGTATAAAATGGGAGCGATATGTTTAACTTTTTTGACGAGATAAAGGGCAATTTAAAAAAAATAGACCAAAACATCTTAAACAGCTATAACCTTATCAATCTTTCTGGCAAGATTTTGTATGTTGAAGGGCATTTGGGTCTTACTATTTTGACGGACAGCCTTATTGCCTTTAAAGTCAAAAAGGGCAGAGTTGAAGTTAGCGGAAGCGACCTCGTTTTAAGCGAGCTTAGCCAAAACACTATGAAGATTGAAGGCAACATCAAAAAGGTGGAAGAGTTTTGATAAGAAAAAAAGCGCGCTCCCATTTTAAAATCAAATCGTTAAACAGAGAAAAAATCTTCAACAAAATTTCCCAGCAGTTTGTTATCTATGATGTTAAACAGCGTGATGGCTTTATTGAATTTGAAGTCGACGAGAGTGATGGAGAAGATGTCGAAAAATTTTTAAATCAGCAAAATGTCAAGATTTATTCGGCCGTTCACAAAGGTTTAAGGCGAAAGATTTTAAACATCTTAAAAATGTGGGGTGTGGTGGCAGGACTTGCTATTGGCATTGCGCTTTACAGCCTTCAATATTTTTTTGTTTTCAAAATTGAGGTTTGGGGTTGTGATGAACTTAACGAAAGCGAAGTTGCAAATTTTGTGAAAGAAAACATGACCTCTCGCTTTAAGGGCAACATTGACACGCAGAGGCTTGAAATTTCAATTCGCGACAATTTTGAACTTGTCAGCTCGGTCAGTGTTGCCATTGTTGGACAAAGCTTGATTGTCAACATAAACGAGGCGATCTTGCCAGAGGAGTTAAATGGCGAGTTTGAGCCTATTGTCAGTCAGTATGATGGGCTTGTGACCGAAATCAATCTTGTTCAAGGCACGCTGAATGTCAAACAAGGCGATATTGTGCAAAAAGGCGACATTTTGGTTTATCCATACATCATTGACGGTGACGGAGAACAGCGCCCAGTGCAACCAAAAGCTGAAATTTTTGCCGATGTTTGGGTTGAAAAAGAAGATGTTTTTTATGAATATCAAATTGTTGAAGAGCGCACAGGCCAAAAAATTGAATGTTCTGAAGTCACTCTTTTTGGGCTTGTAATTTATTCAAACACAAACGAAAACACTTTTGAAAGTTTTGAAAGCGAAAAAACAAGCTCTTACATTGCTGAAAACAATATTTTGCCATTGATTTACACCAAATACACATTTTATGAGACCAAAACAACAGAAATAATCAGAAATTTTGAGCAAGAAAAAGATGATTTGTTTGAAAATCTTCGTCAAAAAACCTTGATTTATTTGCCAGAAAATGCCATAATAAAAGATGAAAAAAGCTCAGTAAAAGAAATGGCGGGGGTTTTCTATCTAAGCTATATCATCACAACCTCGCTCGATATAGGGGAAGGCTATGGTTATACAGTTTCACAAAATTGATTTTTTTACAAGACGATTGATAAAAAAGATTTTTTCAGTTGCCCTTTTTTCAACCGATAATTTTAGCGTTGAGTGTGAGGTCAATGTGTCTTTTGTAAAAGGCGAAAAAATAAGAGAATTAAACAAGCAGTTTAGAGGTGTTGACAAGGTGACCGACGTGCTTTCTTTTCCTTTGCTTGACATAAAGTATCCGCAAAAACTCAGCGAATTTGAAGAAGAAGTCTCTCCAGACGGCGTGTTGAGACTTGGAGATATCGTCATTTGCAAAGAACGAGCGAAAGAACAAGCCAAACAATTTGGCCACAGCATAAAACGCGAAATTGCTTTTTTGTCTCTTCATGGGCTTTTGCATCTTCTTGGGTTTGACCATATCGAAAAGGAAGATGAAAAGGTGATGAATGAAGTTTCTGAAAAAATTTTGGCAAGCCTGAATATCAAGCGAGGTGAAAATGTATAGCTTTGGTTATGTTGGTATTATCGGAAAGACAAATGCGGGAAAAAGCAGTCTCGTCAATGCTCTTGTTGGGCAAAAGGTTGCAATTGTGACAAACAGACCGCAGACCACGCGCGATAACATTTTGGGAGTTCTAAATGGCGAAAATTATCAAGTTGTGCTAGTGGACACGCCAGGCGTTCACAGAAGCAAAAACAAACTTGACAAAAAAATGATGAAAAATGTTCGCAGTGCAATTTCTGGCGTTGACCTTATCTTGTATTTGGCGGACGGCACAAAACCTCTTGACGAAGAAGAGGAAGAATATTATGCTCATCTTCCACAGCCAAAAGTTCTTGTAAAAACCAAAATCGACAAAAAGGGCTTGAAAAATTTTGATGCCGATTTTGAAATTTCTTCGCTAAATGGGACTGGACTTGAAGACTTGAAAAACTACATAATTGACAAAATGCCAAAGAGCGAAACAAAAAACTTTCCTTTTGAAGAGGATGACTATACTGATAAAAGCTTGAGGTTTATTGTTGCTGAAGAGATAAGGCAAAATGCACTGAATATTTTGGAAGATGAAATTCCTCACGGCATTGCGGTTGAAATTGAAAGGTTTGAAGAAAAAGAAAACCTCACAATCATTGAGGCTGTGCTTGTGGTGGAAGAGGAGCGCCACAAAGGCATTGTGATTGGCAAGGGAGGCAAGACTCTTAAAATCATTGGACAGAAGGCTCGTGAGTTTGCCGAAGAGTTGCTTGGCAACAAGGTGCTTTTAAAAATTTTTGTCAAGGTTGACAAAGATTGGCGAAACAGCGACAACAGCTTAAAGAAATTTGGCTATTAAAAATGCAGGCTTGTTTGCTTGCTTTTTTGTTTTTATTTTTTATTTTTATTTTTGTTTTTATTTTTTATTTCTATTTATTTTTTTATTAATTTTTTGTTTTTTTGTTTGAGTTTTTTGTTTTTTGTTTTTTATAATTTTTTTCAAATTTTTGCTGACATTTTCCAGTTATTTTACAATTTCGACATCAAAAACAAGGTCAAGGTTGAAGTTGTCTTTGACGCTTTTTTGGATTTTCTCTATCAAAAATTCAAAATCATCAAAAGTGGCATTGCCGTTGTTGATAATAAAATTGCCATGTTTTTCTGAAATCTGTGCATTGCCGTGTTTTAAACCTTTAAGTCCGCATTTGTCAATCAACATGCCAGCGCTTTGACCGTTGGCGTTTTTAAAAGTGCAACCATAACTTTTGCCTTGGCCTTGACTTAAACTTCGCTTGCTTGCAATGTCGAAATAGGCTTGGCTGATTTTGCATTGAAAACAGTTGTCAAGCAAAAATTTTGCAGATAAAATCACATAAGGATGTTTCAAGTCATTTTGCAAAAAGAAGGAAGAGTGATAACCTTTTTCGATATTGTTTTTGCTTAGCGATTTCACTTTTCCATTGTGATAGACGGTGACTTTTTCAAGTTTATCAAAAATGCTGGCGCCATAACAGCTGGCACCTGTGGCAATAGCGCCGCCAATATTTCCAGGAATATGAGCAAGTTTTTCAAAACCGCTTAAAGAATGTTTGAGAGCAAAATTGTAACATTCAAACAGGCTTGCCGATGCTGAAAAGGTGACAAAATTGCCTCTTTTTGACATTTTTTTTGCAATTTTTCGTGTTGAAATCACAGAAAACGGATGAAAGTTATCGCTAAACAGCAAATTTGTGCCATTGCCTATAACCTTAAACTCTTCGCCATTTGCCTCGAGTGAGCTTAAAAGACTGACAAGTTCTTCCTCACTCTCAGGCATATAAATTTTGTTGCATTTTCCGCCTATACCAACACTTGTTATGCTTGCAAGAGGCTCATCTAAAATAATCATAGTCAAATATATGAAAAATTTTTTTTTGATGACACTTAATTGAAACTTTTGTCGTTTGCTCGACATATAGTGTTATATGGACTTTTTGGAAGAAGTAAAACGCATACATATCATCGGCATTGGCGGAATTTCACTTTCCGCTCTTGCTGTTATTTTGCAGGCAAAGGGCAAGCTTGTCACAGGTTCGGACAAAGTGCCCTCATCGTTGACACAAAAACTGGAAGAGAAGGGCGTTCGGGTTGTGCAAGAGATGGACAAAACGCTGATTGAAAAGGCAGATCTTGTTGTTTACACAAGTGCAATTGCAAAGGATGACACAGAAATGCTTTATGCACGCACGCTGAAGAAAAGGGTGTGCTCGCGTGCCGAACTTTTGGGCTATTTTTCAAGACAGTATTACACAATTTCAGTTGCTGGCAGTCATGGCAAGACGACGGTCTCGTCAATGATAGGGCATCTTTTTGTAGTCTCTGGCAAAGACCCAACAATTCATGTTGGTGGCATTATGAAAGAGCTTGACGGCAATGTAAGGCTTGGCAAAAGCAAATATTTCATCACCGAGGCATGTGAGTATAAAGACAGCTTTTTGCACCTTTCGAGCGACATTGCTGTTGTTTTAAATGAAGACCCAGACCATCTCGATTATTTTAAAAACAATGAAAATTATTATAAATCTTTTGAAAAATTTGCAAAAAACATCAAAAAAGACGGTGTTTTGATTGTAAATTATGATGATTTGTTTGCGCGAAGACTCAAATTTATCAACCGCTTTTCTTATGCTATCAAAAGCAGGGCTGACCTTCAAGCAATAAATATCAAACGGGAAGATGGATTTGAGACTTTTGAGCTTTTGTTTTTAGGGCTCAATTTTGGTAAGGTCAGATTAAGAGCTCTTGGCGCGCACAATGTCTATAACGCGCTTGCAACCATTGCAGTTGGCATTGCCTCTGGAATTTCTTTGCAAATAATCAAAGACGCACTTGAAAGTTTTGAAGGCGTTGAGCGCAGGCTTGAGCTTGTTGGAAAGGTTAAAGGGGCGGAGATTATTCATGATTACGCTCATCATCCAGATGAAATAATCGCGACAATCAAAGCGGTCAAAGAAAGCGAAAACAAGCACATCATTTCAATCTTTCAACCTCACACCTTCACTCGAACGCGAGATTTGTATTATGAGTTTTGTCGCGCCTTTATTGAAAGCGACGAAGTTTGGCTTCTTCCAGTTTATCCAGCGCGAGAAAAACCAATTCCAAAGATAACCTCAAAGTTTTTGGCAAAAGGGATTGCAAAATACAACGGTGTCGTGCGTTATTTCTCAAATTTTGATAAATGCTATTCTTTTATCAATAAGACTGCTGACAAAGATAAGGTTTTTCTGATCATGGGGGCAGGAGATATTGTCTCTCTTGCTTATAGATTTAAAAAAAACGATGAATAATCATCGTTTTTTTGTTATATTCGCGTCATAATTTTATCAATTTTTTTATTTTGTTATTTTTCAGAATGTTTATATTGATTTTTCGCTCTTTCTGAAACATATTTTAAAAGGTCAAAATACTCTTTTGTGAAACACTCTTTGCCGTGTCCTATAATTGCATAATCTGCAATTTCATCACAATTTCTTTGATTTAATATTGTTCTTGAAATTTTGTCTTTAGCAAAATTTTTCAGCGAGCTGTTTGTCTCAATAAAACAGCCTTCACCGAATTTGCTTTTAAATTTTTCAAGATTTAAAAGGTTTAGCCATGATGTTGTTGTGCCTTTTGGATAAGTGAAAAGAATATTAAGGCAAGTTTGTTGAATAATGCATTCAAGTTCGCTTGCAGTGTAAGGAATGCCTAGTTTTTCAAGCATATTTAAATATGCTTTTATGATTGTAAAATAACCTATGTTTTCGCTTTCGCTATCGATTTTTTCAATTTGTTTGGTTTGCTTTTCAAATTTTTTGTATATATCAATTAAAAGTTTTTCAGAATCTTTGTTTCGCATCTGCCCATGCATTTCACGCATATTTACGTCAAAATCATAGAATATTTCATCAATTCTTGATTTGTTGTTTGTTATCAATGACAATCTATTGGGCTCATTAATCAGATCTTTCATCTTTGCCAGAAAACCTGAAAATCCAAATACTTCATCATCTAGTCCGCCTGTGTCACAAGTAAGATCAATAATATAAGTGCCGCCCTTATTCAAATATTTTTTATCATGGATTGATAAAGTGTTGAATGAATGTTCATCTTGACTGATGCAATCAAGTGTGGAAATAAATTTTGCTTTCAAATTTGGCTCTTCAAGCACATCTACTGCAATTTTAAAAAATGATGCAAAGCCGCCACAAGTGATAAGTTGCTTTTCAGATAGAGCTCCGATAATGGTATGATCAGCATCTGTTAAGTTGTCAAGATCATTATAGTAAAAAGAATTAGAAATTGATTGATAAATAAAAAGAACAGCTTCAAGCGGTGAGAGTTTTTTGTTTTTGATTGTGATGCGCATCTCTTCAATAAAATTATTTACATTTTTCACATGCTCAAAATTCCAAAGTTCTTGATACTCCAAAATATCACAAGGATTGTTGAAAAGCTCTGAAAATTTAAGTTGGCAACCATTTTTTATTTTGCTTGTTTTGTTGTAAAAATCAAGTTGATCATTAAGCCTTTCTAGAGCGCTAAGTTGTTCGTTATTATAGTAATATTCTATCTTGGAGTCTTTTGATTTATCAGAAGAAGCCACTAAAATTTTTAACTCTTTTACTCCGCTTTGATAAAGTTTGTTGAAAAGTTTTATAACCTTATCAACATATTTCTCGCTCATGCTGTTTGCATCAATAGCGATACAAAGCCTTTTGTTATTTTCCACTTTTTGATAGTTAATTTCTGATATTTTCAGGTCATTTTGAAGTTTTTTAAGCTTTTTTTCAAGTTTTTCAACTTTTTTTGCGTTATTTTCGGTAACAGGTCGATATTTCAATATTCTATTTTCAACCCTTTTTATTTTCTTTTTAATTTCATCATTTTGAAATTGAATTGCGCAAAGAATTGGTTGGTTTGAAATGTTGTCAAAAAACTCACGCTCTGTCATGTTCTCAAAAAATATAAGCCATGAGTTATCGCAATCTAAAATAGGGTGCAGTGCTATATTATGCCAATCATTTACAAAAGCTCTTTTTTCTTCTTGTGACAAATTTCTGTAATAAGTAAAATTTTTCAGTCCATAGTTAAAATTATTGAAATCTTTAAATTGTGTGTGCTTTGGTTTTTTCATTTGTATTCCCTCTTTTAATTTTATTATAACCACTTTTTTGATATAGTCAATAGGGTATTTTAATAATTTGTAATTAAATTTTCATGAGACTTAAAAGTAACTTAAAAAATATATAATATGTTAATAAAAAATATTATCTATTGACATTTTTGCGCTTCTATGCTAAAATTTGTTTGGAAAAATGCGAGGGCGAAATGTTAGAGATTGTTGGGCTTACCAAAAGATACAAAAATTCAAACTTTTATTCTGTCAAAGATTTAAATCTTACTCTCAAAGAGGGTGAGATTTTTGGCTTTTTGGGCAAAAATGGCGCAGGCAAAAGCACAACCATAAAATGTCTTACAGGGATTTTGCCTTTCGACGAAGGCACGATAAAGGTTTGTGGTTATGACATACAAAAAAATCCTATAGAGGCAAAGCTCAACATTGGCTATGTTCCTGACAACCACGCAGTTTACGAAAACTTGACCGGACGAGAATATGTAAATTATATGGGCAACATCTATCGCGTGCCAAAAGAACTTATTGAAGAGAGAATTGAAAAATTTGCAAACCTTTTCAGTATGAGCCATGCAATCGACAATCAAATCCGCTCTTATTCTCACGGAATGAAACAAAAAATCTGCATTATTGCAGCGCTGATACATAATCCAAAATTTTGGGTGCTTGACGAACCTCTGATGGGACTTGACCCTCAAAGCACTTTTGAAATCAGAGAATATATGAAAGAGCATAAAAAACAGGGCAATTGTGTTTTCTTCTCATCACACAACATTGATATGGTTGAAAAACTTTGCGACCGCGTTGCAATCATGAACCGCGGACAGCTTATGGAAATCATTGATGTCAAAAAGTTTATGAAAGAAAGCGATGTGCCACTTGAAACATATTTCTTGAACATGACCAAAGAAAGCAAAGCAAAGGTCATCAAATTTGAAGATAAAAAAGAGAAGAGAGAGCGCCTTAAAGCTGAAAAAGCAAAAGTGAAACAGCAAAAGGCTGAAAAGGCGAAAGAAGAGAAAACTCAGAAAGAGATTGCAAACAAAATTAAAAAAGAAGAAGAGCGAAAGATAAAAGAACAAAAAAATCAAATCAAAAAACAAACACTTGCAGAGATAAAAACTTTGAAAACTGCAAGCAAAAGCAAATCTCAAGCGCTTGACGAAGAATACTCAAAAAGAGTGCAAGAGCAACTCAACATTTTAAAAAGCAAAATGAATTCAACGCTTGTCGAAAATGACAGCGCTCAAAAAGCAAAAGAAAGTGAAGACGATAGTAATTAAAAAAATCACAAAAGTCGAAAAAGGGGAAAGATGAGACAATTTCTTACACTGCTTAAACTGGAATTTATGAATCGTGCGCCTAAAAACAGGGTGAAGGGGCATTATTTTTCCAAAATCATCAAATATCTCATAATCATCCTTGCAATTGTTGCCGTTGGTGGCGGACTTTTGTATGTTTTCAACAGCCTTATTTCAATCTGCCTTCAAGCAGAGCTTGAACAAGAGTTTATTGTCTACTACACCGCACTTGTTCAACTTGTCCAACTATTTTTTGGACTTAGCCTTACAACCAAAACCCTTTTTTACAACTCAGACTCAGACCTTCTCAAACTTCCAGTCAATGGAAAGATGATTTTTCTTGCAAAACTTACATATCTTTTCATCTATGAATTTATTTTTACAACCTTTCTCACTTTGCCAGTGTTTATTTTGTATGGCATTCAAACAATGCAAAGCGCAATTTTCTATGTTATGCTGTTGCCAAACATAATTTTCTTTCCAGTGATTCCTTTCTTGCTTGGCGTTTTGCTTTCAATTCCTGCCATGTATGTTGTGGGCTATTTGAAAAACAAGTTTATCGTTATGCTTGTTCTCTACACGCTTTGTGTAGCTCTTGGCTTTACAATCTACACCTATGGTCTGAGATTTATTATGGAAATTCTCAGCACCTCCGACATTTCGTCAATTTTGCAAACGCAGGTTGTGCTTGACATCAAGTTTGTGGCAAACATTTTATATACGCCGCTGCTGTTTAAAAACAGTCTTCTGCTATATCGTTTTTGGCCGAGCGCCATTGTCAATTTGACAATTGCAATAGCTCTGTTTTTGATTGTGGTTTTCTTTGCAAACAAATCATATCTCAAAATTTTGCTTTCAAACGCAGAAAATGGCGGAAAAGTTTTCCACAATAAAGCTCAAATCAAAGAAAGAAGCGTAAATAAAGCCCTTTTCTTCCGCGAATTTCTTTCAATTTTCCGCTCAACCAACTATGCTTTTCAATATTTGACAATTGTCATCACAACACCGCTTATGGTTTTCTTCTCAAGCCAAATCGCTTCAAGCATAGGTGTAGATCAAGTGGGTGAGGGCATTTTGCCAGGCATTGTTGTGCTTGTGCTTTTGATGTTTTTAAGCATGGGGACAAGTTTTGCTGCAACTTCAATCACAAGAGAGGGTGGCAACTTCTTCCATACAAAAATCATTCCAGTCACATATCGCAAACAGGTGACGGTCAAGTTTTTGATGTATTTGATTGTGTCAATTCCATCTGTCATCATCTCGGCGCTCGTGCTTGCTTTTGCAGGATTTTTGTCTTATTTCAACGCGATGATGATTGCTCTTGCTGTATGCATGATTGTTACTGGCTCAATTGCAAGTTCAATTTTGCTTGATATCAAAAAACCGCAGTTTATGTTTTTAGATGGCAAAGAGATAACCACAACAAACTCAAATGTCAATGCAAGCATAACTCTTGGCTTTATCATCGCTGTGCTTATGGGCATTGGCTCGATTGTTGTGTCTATGTTTGTGTCAGTTCCAGCCATTTATATTGTGCTGTTTGGCTTTGGTCTGCCATATATGGCGGTTGAAGTTTTCAGGCTGTTCTTTAGACTTGAAAAAAGATATAGGAGTATAGAAGCATGAAGAAACTGATGATATTTTTAATGGTGGCAATCCCACTTGTAATCATTATTTTGGTCAACTTCACAGTCGATGTTGTCATCGGCAATGTTTCTATTGCTGTTGACAGGATTGAGCTTGACAAATCTTCTATCACAGCAAATATTGATGAAAAAATTTCGCTAAACGCAACCATTTATCCAAGCAATGCAACCAATCAAGAGGTGATGTGGGCAAGCACAAATGAAGAGGTTGCTCGTGTTGACCTTGACGGAAATGTAAGCTTTGTTGGTTTTGGCAATGGCTATATCACAGCTACAACTGCTGACGGAAACAAAATGGCAAGTTGCTATTTCTATGTTACAGACACTGTTGTTCACCAAGTGGTGCTATCCACACCGAAGTCTGAAATTCATGTAGGCACTGAGGTTCAGCTTTCAGTTCAAGTTTTGCCAAACGAGGCTGAAAACAAAAATGTGACCTTTGTTTCTTCTGATGACAAAATCGCCAAAGTTGACCAAAATGGTCTTGTGACAGGCTTGAAAGTGGGCTATGTGACAATTACTGCAATTTCAGATGACGGGGGTTATACAGATTTTGTCAACTTGGCAGTTATAAACCCAGTCAGCGATATTATCTTAAGCACTGACTATGCAATTACGGCAGAAGAGACCTATTCAATAGGCTATCAAATCTATCCATCAAATGCAACCAACACAAATGTCACTTTCACAGTGGATGACCCAACCGTTGCTTCAGTCAACAGTTTGGGACAGGTGACTTTCTTAAAAGCTGGGCAGGTCAATGTGACCTTAACCACAGTTGACGGCGGCTATAGCAAAACGATGACCATCGTCTATACTGCAGGTTATGCTCAAAGTTTGAGTCTTGAGCGCTATTCAATCAATGCAAAAATTGGCGACGCTGCACAGGTGATTGAATACACTACAACACCAAGCTATTTGACTAAAACCGAAGTGACGTTCTCTTCTTCCAACAGCGAAGTGGCTTATGTCAGCAACGGATATCTCTATTTTGTTGGTGGCGGAAATGCAACAATCACTGCAAAAGTTGAGAGAGCAGAAAATGACTTTATCACACAGACCATTGTCGTTTATGTTGAAAGCCCAGCAACTGGAATTTTGATAAATGACATTGTGACTGCAGAAAAATCAGTTCAACTTTCTCCAACTTCTTTCCCAAGCAACTCAACCAACAACAGATTTTTCTATCATTCAAATTCATCTTTGGCTTCAGTTGACCAAAGTGGACTTGTAACGTTCCTTACAGACAACCCAACAACCGTTGAAATCACAATCTTTGCAAACAGCGACTACAGCGACATTTCAACAACAATTTCAATTGAATACACGGCAGGAAAAGCGAAGAGTTTTGCGCCTGTTCAAGACAGCATCACAATTGACTATGGCGAAACTGCTTCGATTGAATATGAAATTTTCCCAACCAATGCAAGCACAAGAGAAATTCAAGTAAGCGTATTGTCGCAGACAAACAACTCTGGCAGTGGAGATGTGATTGAAATTCTCTCTGACGGAACAATTCGCGGAATTGGTGGCGGAAAAGCGCAAATTGAAGTTGCGCTCACTCTTCTTGGCGGAGAAAGACAAGTTCACACAATTGATGTTGAAGTTTTAAGAGAGGCAGAAGAAATCACAATTTCAGTTGACCTTGACATGCAAGATGGAGCTTATGTGACTGCAGAAAACACTGTTTCATTTGACTATCAAGTTTTGCCACTTGACGCAACAAACAAGAGTGTTTCTTGGTCGGTTGACGACAAAAGCATGGCTGTTATTTTGGGTCAATCGCTGAGGTTTAACCAAACTGGAACGGTCACACTTATAGGCACAACAACCTCAGGCCACAGTCAGCAAGTGCAGATAAGATATACAGGTTCTTATCCAATTTCAGCTGAAATCGGCGCTCTTGACGGCGAGTCAATCAAAGACATTCCAGAGCAGATTGCAGTTGGCGAAAGTTTCACCGTTGCATTAAAAAGCATCTTCCCAACCAACACGCTTAACAAAAATATAACCTTGTCAGTTTCAAACCAATCAACTGCAAGCCATCTAGGCAGAGTGTTAGATGTTTCTGGCACAACAGTGACAGCGGTTGCAGGTGGTGAGGCAACACTGACCATTTATGTTTCAACAACAGTTGTTTTGACATATCAAATCACGGTGACACAAGATGTTGAAAGCATTTCAGTCAGCCCTGCATTTATTCAAACAACAAATTCTTCAGTGCAGCTTGAAACAACAGTTCTTCCAATCGATGCGACAAACAAAAATGTTATATTTGAAGTTTTAACGCCAGAGATTGCATACATTCAAGACGGAGTTCTCTACTTCATCACTGACGGAGTCGCAGAGATAATTGCTCGAAGTGAAGAAAACAGTGACATAACTTTCTCATTTACCATTGAAAAGATTGAAAGAGGAGTGAGCGTTGTTGACCCAACAGAAAAAAGCTTCGAAATGATGGTTGGTGATAAAGTTCGTTTTGACCTAAATAGCCTTGGCATTGCTTACAGCTCTTACGACATTGTGCTTTCTGAAGAGGCTTCGGACGGTATTCTTGACATTTTAAATGGAACGATAACAGCTCTTGCAAGTGGACAAACAAAGGTTGTTCTCAATTTGTATGGTGAGGATTCTATGGTTGTGGCAAGTTATGAAATTGACATCACAGTTAAAGAGCTTGTTGAAAACATTGTCTACAACGGCTCGATTGAAGAATACAACGGCTATCTCACCACAGCAAAAGACACAATCTTGCTTGACTTTTTGGCACTTCCAGAGACTGCAACAAACACCTCACTTGTCTATGAAATTGTAAGATCCTACAACTCAAATGGTGAGGCAGAGAGCATTGCCTATATAAACAGCGGCACGCTCTATTGGACAAAATCAGGCACACTTTCTCTTAAAGTTTCGTCTGCAGACGGCAACAGCAGCAGAACTTTCAACTTGCGCTATACTGGTGGCGATGCACTAAGCGCAAACATCAATGTTGACGAAGAAATTTCTCTCAATGTTGGTGAAAGCATAAAGATTGAGGTTACCTCTTGGATTCCAAGCGATACAGTAAACAAACTTATTCTTATAGGCGAGCTTAGCCATACCTCAGGCGTAAATGTTGTAAGCATTGACAATTCAAGTTATACGATCACTGCTTTAAATGGTGGCTATAGCCAAATTGTTGTTGAGCTTTCAAATGGAATCACAAAAAATATATTGATAAATGTTATCAAAAAAGCTTCTTCAATTTCAATTGCAAATGACAATATTATCACAGCTTCAGACAGAGCAAGCATAAATGCTACAGTTCTTCCAAGCACAGCGACAAACAAAACGCTTGCTTACAGCTTAAAAGAAGATGTTGACTGGGCAAAGCTCAGTGGCAACGAAATTGTGTTTACTTGCGCTGGAACAGTGACAGTTGTGGTTTCGACAACTGATGGCAGCAACATAAGCGAGGAAGTTTCGGTGACAAGCACCATGGGCTATCTTTACAGCATCAGTTTAAGCTCAACCGAGCGAAGCATAAACAAAGGTGCAGCCTTCTCACTTTATATGACAGGCTATCTTCCACTTGATGCAACGCACAAAGATGTGACCTTTACCATTCTTTCTCAAACAGCCTCAGATGGAAGCGGGCAAAATGTTATTTCTCTCATTCAGAGCGGAAACAGCTATCTTATTGAAGGGCTTTATGGCGGGACAGCAGTTGTCAGGGCCTACAGCCAAAATTCGGCTGGCGAGCTTGTATATCAAGACTGCACAATAACTGTAAACAGCCCAGTTGAAAGCATTGATATTGAATTTACTGACGAACTTGAATTTTATCAAAATTATTATGTAACAAGCAAAAATCAACTCTCGTTTAACGAGATTGTCTATCCGCTTGATGCAACAATCAGAGATTTTACTTACACCATTTCAGACCCAAATCGTGCAACCGTTGAAGATGGTGTGATCACATTCCATCAAATTGGCATTGTGACTATCACATTCACAAGCGCAGACAGAACAAATGGTGAGAAATCGGTTTCATACATATTCTATTATGCTGGCGACACTCTGCTGGAGGCATCACTTAACCTTGACGGATTTGAAAACAGGGTTTTAAACTTCTTGGCAGGCAGTGAAAAAGAGCTTGTGCTTTCAAATCAAGTGCCAAAAGACAACCAAAATGTAAAAATCACCATTTCAAACATCGTTGAAGAGCGAGTTGACACTTCAAAAGCGGTCATTTCTTTTGAAAATGGCATTCTTAAGGCGTTAAATGGTGGCTCAGCAACCTTCACATTGATGGCAAACAACATAAGCCTTGGCTCATTTACTGTCAATGTGACAAGAGATGCAGAAGAGGTTTCAGTTGAAAGAGAAACAGTTTATGTTTCCAGCCCAGGCTATCAAATTTCAGCAACTGTTCTTCCAACAGATGCTACCGACAAAGAACTTGAATACAAATCAAACAATCCTTCTCTTGCCACAGTTGATCAATATGGCGCAGTCGAATTTTCTGGATTTGGCACAGTTGTCATCACAGTTTCACTCAAGTCAAATCCTTCGATTTACAAAGAAATCACAATTGAATATACAAAAGAAATAAAAGAATTTTCGATTAAAACTCCATCAAGAACGGAACAATATGTTGGATATAGCATCAATCTCTATCTCAACATTTTGCCACTTGACGCAGAAGGCTATACTTTAAGCGTTAAATTGGACAATGATTCAGTTGCGACTTGCATAAAAGAAAAAGATTATTATAAGATTATAGGAATAGCGGCAGGTCAGGTGACAGTCACAATTTCTGTTGACGGAACTGATTTTTCAGACAGTATAACACTTTCTTTCTATACGAAATTGGGAGACATCAGCTTTGAACTTGATAATGAAAATGATGCCAATGGTTTTGCAGATTATAGAGTTTTTGGAAACAAATTCTATATAAATGGAAATTATACTCAATATATCAACATGGTTTACACTACAACTCCAAGCGGAGACTATGCAGATCTTATTGAATGGACTTCAAGCAATGACAGCGTGGCAACAGTCAATCAAAATGGAGTCGTGACTTTTAAAGGAACAGGTGTTGTGACAATCACAGCAAGGCAAATTGCTCCATTTGTTGGTGCAAATGTAGTTTCTGATTCTTACACTTTCTATGTTGTAGACGGAATCAATGTTTATAATTCAAGCGACTATACTTCGGTTGTAAACTTGTTGTCATCGATAAATAAAGACAGAACGGATAATTATACCGCGCTTGTTCTTCAAAGCAACATCACCGTTCCAAGCACTCATGATTCAAATCTTATTGGCTTCAACATTTATGGAAATGGCTATATGATTGATTTTTCAAACTATAGCGGCTACAATAAAATGTGGATTGAAAAGAGCAATATTGTGATTGACAATGTGACTCTTCGTGGCACATCTTTCAGTGGAGAAGCAGCTCTTTCAGAGCTTGAAGGAACAGGAAAAATTCTTTACATAACAAATCATGCAAAAAATGTTTTGATTTACAACACAACTATTGAAAATGCCTTTATTTTGGCTGAAGTCAAAAGTGCTGAGGCGACTTTCAAAGGTTGCACGATCAGAAATTCTTATTCTGGTGGTCTTGTTATATCAAGAATAGAAGATGATTCTACTGCGTCAGTTGTGACGGTTGAAGATTGCATCTTTGCTCGCTCACTTTTTGCTTGCATTCAGTTTGCACCTGACACCTCATCAACACTTGTTGGCTATGAAAGCAGGCTGATAATAAAAGGCAATCTTTACATCTACAACTGGTTGACGCTGGATGAGTTTCAAGGTGGAACAATTCTTGATTTCTTTGCTGACTATGGGCTTGCTCAAGTCGGACAAAGTATTATCAACAAAATCAAACAGAGGATTATTGAAGGATATCCAGATTACAAGTATACATACAACGGCAAAGATTATTACATGTTTGGAATTCTGGATATTTATGCCAATGTTTCAGGTTTGTTTACTTTCCAAAGCAATGGCATTATTGATAGCAGTCAAATGAACACAAAATTCGGCTATGTTAATGCAAATATCACAGGACGTTTATCTGAATTGACAATAACAGCGGATTATGATTTTTCAATTCTTACCTTCTATGGCAGCAATCCATATATCAAACCAGGCACTACTTATGAAGGAGACCAAGTTATCATGGCTGAAATCATACAACCTCGAAGAGATGACTTTTTTGGGTTTTAAATTTATAAAAGGAGAAAAAGAATATGAAAATTAAGCATTTTTCACTTAAATCTTTGACAATTTTGCTTATGCTTGTCAGCATATTCTTTTTCGCCGGCATTTTTGCATTGACTCCAGCATCAGATGCAACAATTGAAGCGGTTTCAGGAAACACCTATGTTTTGACAGCAAGCATTGGCAATTCGCTTGGACATTATTTCAAAGATAACGGCAACAATTCCACACTTGTTGGAAGCAAAATTTCAGATGAGGGCGGGTCATATTATTCTATTGTTTCAAATACTGGACTTTCAGCAAACAAGACAAGCTCTGGCTATGCTGTTGTGAGAACAACAAACGATATCAATGCTCTTATCGAAAAAGGTGTGGTTTATGCACGCGCAACTTTCAGCTTTAAAGCAGGCAACGATAACTCTTCTTCAAACTTGAAAGTGACACTTTCGCAAGGCGGTAGTTCTGTGTCGGTGACAACAAACAGTGATGATGAACTTACAGAATACAAAACTGAACTTATAAAGCTTAATTCAACTTCAAATGAAATCAGGTTTGATTTTGCAACCCTTTCAGCCACTTCAATTGGTTCTTATAGTGACTTTGTTTTATACGAGCCGACTATAAAACTTTACACTCAAATCAGCGAGATTGAGTTCTCAAACACAGACAGTTTGGTTTCTGCTGGAAATTCTGTAAAACTCAATGCAACAAACGCAATTTTGCAAACCAACAATGTCAGTGGAAATTTCCTAAATTATTCAAAGGTCAATCACGCAATTGTTTATGAAATCACTTCTGGCGCTTCCTATGCAGAGGTTATCGGCAACTATCTTTATATAAATTCTGATGCTCCAGACGGCACTCAAATTGTGATAAAAGCAAAAACGAGAGCAAATTCATTCAGCAACAACTATATTGAAAGTCAAAGTGTGACCTTTACTGTAAGTGACAGCCAAGTTGAAGTCAAAGTTCGCACTGACTTTGAAAATCCGCCAACTATTATTGGTGAAGGCGTTTTCACTGAAGGGCGACGAATTTTCTTGAGATATATCGCACAAGAAAACTTTGTCTTTGAAGGTTGGTTTGTCAATGGCGAGCTTAAATCGCAAAGCGCAAATTTCAGTTATGTTGTCACTGCAGGCGACGACATTTATGCCAAGTTTATAAAAGAAATCAGCATTCTTTCAATTGGTGTAAACAATAAAGTATATGATGGAACGACCGATATAAATCAAGAAGACATAATCTACAATTTTGACGGCGTGGAAGAAGGGCATGAAGTTTACTTTACAGGTGCCGACATCTATTTTTCAGTGGCTTCTGCTGGAACAAACAGAGCAATTGCCGTTGACAATATGGAACAAATTGTGCTTGCTGGAAGAGATGTCGAGTTCTACAGGCTTACAAGCCAGCTTGTTCCTCAAAGCTATGCTGACATATTGCCAAGAGATGTTGTCATCACTCCAAACCAGCTTTCAAAGCAGTATGGTGACAGCGACCCAAGACTGACTTACTCGGCAAGTGGACTTATTGCAGGTGACAGTTTGACAGGTTCTCTTGCAAGAGAACAGGGTGAAGAGGTTGGGCTTTATGCAATCAATCTTGGCACTCTTGCAAACTCAAACTATACAATCACATTAGCAGACGGCGACTTTAATTTTACAATCACAGCTCGTCAGCTTGCCTTTTCGCAATTTTATGTGGAAGACAAGGTTTATGACCAAACCGCAGATGCAACAATTGTTGCCTTGCTGACAAACATATATAACAACGAAGATGTTTCGGTAGCGATTCAGGCAAGTTATGATGATGCAAATGCAGGTTCGGCAAAAACAGTCACAATTGAGTCAATCACTTTGCAAGGAAATGACAAAGACAACTATGTTTTGCCAGAATATGAAAAAACTTTGCAGGGCAGAATTACGCCAAGACCTATCACAGTGACAGCAAACAATGTCAGCATTGTTTATGGAAGCCAGCTAAACCTTACCTATTCTTTAAGCGAGCCACTTTTGCCAGGCGACAAATTAAGTGGTTCTCTTGAAATTGATGGAAAAGATGTAGGAACTTATACTATCTCGCTTGGCTCACTAAACAATCCAAACTATTCAATCACTTTTGTAAGCGGTAGATGTGAAATCACTCCAAAAGAGTTGTTTGTGTTTGCAGACGAGCAAGAAAAGGAATATGGCGACCGAGACCCTTCTCTCACTTATCAAACAGAGGGCTTGGTTGAAGGCGACTCTTTAAACGGAAGTTTGTCGCGTGAGACAGGTGAAGAAATTGGTTCATATCAAATTTTGCAAGGAACACTTAACAATATAAATTACAACATTATTTTCCAGCAAGGCACTTTTTCAATTGTTAAGAGAAATATTTCAGTGCAAATTTCCTTTGCTGACAAAGTTTATGACGGCACAAACGCGGTTTCTCACAATGTGGTCTTTTCAAATGCACTGTTTGAAGGTCAATTTTTGCTGAATATTGAAGCGCATGCAAAATCAAGCTCTGCAGGTCAGACTGACATTGAAGTGTCAAATTTTTCAGTCGATGGCGAAGGGCTTGACAATTACAATTTTAGTTATTCCTACAACAACATGTCAATCACCATTTCAAGAAGACCTTTAACGGTCACAGTTGACCCATTAAGCAAAGCGTATGGTGACGAAGACCCAGCTATAACATACATAACAAATGGGCTTGTTGACGGCGAAGTGCTGATTGGCTCTCCAAAACGAAATGTAGGAGAAATTGCAGGAACATATACATATTATCTTGACGATTTAAACAACGAAAACAATCCAAACTATAACATCACTTTGGCAAGTGGAACACTTTTCACAATATTGCCACGAACAATAGAAATTTCAGTTGACGCAGTTTCAAAAATTTATGGTGATGAGGATCCTCTCTTTACATTCACTTTGACTGACAACTCAGCTCTTCAATTTGAAGATACAAAGGAAGATTTGCTAGACCAAATTGTAAGGCAAAGCGGTGAAAATGTGGGGATTTATTCCTTCTCGGTTGAAGGCGGAAATGAAAACTATGCCATCACTTTTGCAAATCCAAACTTTATCATCTCAAAAAGACCTGTCACAGTCATTGCAGATGATGCCACAAAAGTGTATGGCGATGAAGATCCAAACTTTACCTATTCGGCAACCAACACGGTGGAAGGCGAGCCAGTCAACATTTCGATCAGAAGACAATATGGTGAAAATGTTGGCGAATATGAAATGGTGCTTGAATCTTCAAACGACCCAAGATATGAAATCACTTTCGTTCCAGGTGTGCTTAACATCACGCCAAGCAAAATAACACTCAGAGCAGAGTCAAAAGTTAAAATTTACGGTGATGAAGACCCATATTTTGACGCTGTTATAACTGAAGGGCTTCTCAAAAACAACGATGTTTTATCAAACATTATCGAAGGGGAGATGACTCGTGAAAGTGGCGAAAATGTTGGAAGTTATCAAATCACACAAGGCTCTTATAGCCTTGGCTCAAACTATATCGTCACATTTATTCCAGGCACTTTAGAGATCGCCATTCAAGATATTGAAGTGACAGCCAACACTTCTTCAAAACAATATGGAAATGCTGACCCTGCATTTGCATTTACAATCACTTCAGGCGAGCTTAAATTCAACGATTCCTTTGTCGGCTCGCTCACTCGTGAAGAAGGCGAGGAGCTTGGGCAATATCAAATTTTGCAAGGCACTCTTGCAATAAACGACAACTATAGGCTTACTTTTGTTTCAAACACCTTTACAATCGAAAAACGCGTGATTGAAATTGTTCCACAAGTTTTGTCAAAATATTATGGTGAAGAAGAGCCAGAGCTGAGTTATCTTGTTGTGGGCTCTCTCGTTGAAGGTGATAAACTTGATGGTGAGATATATCGCGAAAAGCCAACCACAGACAACGATCCTTATCTTTATGAAGATGTTGGCTCTTATCGCATTTATAGCACGCTGAGCAATGAAAACTATCAAATCATTTTTGCCACTTATTATTTTGAAGTTATGCCAAGGGTGATCGAAATAAGGGCGGAGGATGCAAGCAAAACTTATGGCGAAGAAGACCCTGAACTTTCTTATTCTATTGTCAGCGGAGAAATTTTGGAAGGTGACTCTTTGACTGGAGAAATCTATCGAGTTTCAGGCGAAAATGCTGGCAACTATGACATCAGAAGCAGTTTGACGCTTGGCAGAAACTATACAATCGTCTTCACGCGTGGCACTTTTACAATCAAACCTATAGAGCTTGTTATTGAAACTGAAAATTACACAAAAACTTACGGACAAATGGATCCAGTGTTTAGCTATAAAATTGTTGAAGGAGAACTTATCAACAATGACATTCTTTATGGCTCAATCACTCGTGAAAGTGGTGAAGACGCTGGAGTTTATAAAATTCTGTCAAACCTTTCAAACATCAACTATTCAATCACAATTGAAGAGGCATATCTTCTGATTGAACGAAAAGATGTGTATATGCTCGCTTCTGTTTATGACAAAATTTATGACGGAACAGACACCGCAGTCATCAAAACGCCAGTTGTTTCAGGTCTTGTCGATAAAAATGTAACTCTTTCTTATGATCGAAACAATTGTGCTAGGTTTGAAAGCACTGAAGTTGGAAACAACTGGAAAGTAACCTTCCACGATATCATTTTAGTGGGTGATAAGGCAAACAATTACAATTTGATTTTGCCAGAAGATGTGACAGGCTCAATAACTTATCGTTCAGTCAGCGATGAAGAAGAAATTGTGATTGTTGAAGCGCTTGACACTGCAGTTTTCTATCAAGGCACAAGCCTCAATTTCAACAATTTCTCAATTGCGCGCGAAGAAATGGGACTTAACAAATATCAAGTTATTTCAGGATTTGAAATTTGGCTTGAAAACGATGGTGAAGAGGTTTCGCTTCAAAGCACAATAACCTTAACAATTAAGGTTGACCCAGATTTTGCAGACAGAAACAATATTTATGTTTATCACAAAACTGCAAACGGAGATTATGTGCTTGTCAACAGTCAAAACAATAACGGCGTCATCACAATAAGCATTGACGAGCTTGGCGAGTTTGTGCTTTTGACTGACAATGATGCTTGGATTGATATTGTTTCTTATGTTTGTCTTGGCGTGCTTGGTTTGTTCGTGATTGGCTATTCAATTTATCTTGTAAGAAACAAAAAGAAGACGAAAAAATATGAAGATAGCTAAAAAATATATCAAAAAAACTTCTCTTAAGTTAACGAGAAGTTTTTTATTCCTCCAAAAAATGCGCATTTATATCGACATAATTTTTGCCATCGCCTGTTGTAAGAGTTAAGGCTGAAGCCTGTTGATTTGTTTTATTGTTTATTATTTTTGCATTAGAAAGATCAGTTTGAAATTCAGTCAAAATTTCTTGAATTTCTGCAACATTTTGCTGAGATTGGTTTATGGGTGAAAAATATTCCGTTCCATCAGAAAATTGTTTCAAAAGAGCTTCTTCAGCTGTCAATCCAAGCGCATCAATTTGTGGAGTGCTTTGAATTGTGCTTGCCCATACAACAGTTGTGCCGTCTTGATTGTAAACAGGGATTTTATAAATTATATCGCCAGAGTTTGCCGTTGCCCAAATGGTTTCACCAACAAAAGCGACATTATTTCCTCGCTCATTTAAAACATTCTTGATTTGAATTGAACTTTCACTCATTGGTGCAATGTTAAACAAGGCGCAGTTGTCAGGGGAAAGGATGAAGTTATAAAATTCATTAAGCTTGTCAATGTCAGACTTTTCTTCTTCAGACATTGCAAAAAGGTTGTCTGCCCAAAATTGCATATCATAGGTATTTGAGGTTGTGCTAAATCTGATTGAGTAGAGATAGTTTGAAAAAGTTCCAGAAGTTGCAACTTGGTTTATTTGAACAACGCTGACAGCATCAATGCTTACAATTTTGTCTTTGACACCATAATTTTGTGCATCTTGAGCTATTGAATTTGTGATTTTTTCAATAACAGCTTGCTTTTCTTCATCGGTCACTGGGAAGGGATTGATTTGTCCATTTTCATCTGTTTCAATGTTGTTTCCATTTTCATCTTTAATGCTGTTTTCCGTGTCAAAATCGTTAGTTACAGTTTGCTCTTTGTTTGCTTGATTGATATAAAACTCAACACATGCTGTGTAAACAGCGAAAACTAACAACACTTTTGTAAATGACTTTAAAACGCCCATTCCTTTTACTTTTTTCTTTGGTGGTTTGTATTCTTTTGGTTTAATTTCTTTGGGTTTTTTATTTTTCTTTTCTAGTTTTTTCAATTTTTTCAGTTCGAAAGACGAAAAAGGTCTATATAGAGGCATATAAATAATCTTCTCTATATTTTTGATGTCACTTTTGACATTTTTGCCAAATTCTCCAAATTTTTCTTTCATACTCATACGCAAAAATTATAGCATATAACCATGTTAAAATCAAGATTAAAATGCGAAAATACAATAAAAAAAAGCCTAAAATTTAGGCTTTTGTTTTATTGAAATTTTTGTGAGAAATATTTTTTATTTAAATTTTTGTTGCAACATCCCAAGCGCGCCAAATAACTGTTCTAAGATTGCCAACCTTGAGTGCGTCACCGACAACATGAACATGGCGTGATTGTTTTGCAAGTGGGGCAGGACTATAGCCAACAGAAACAATCACATTGTCAGCTTTGACTTTTGTTTGTTTGCCATTTTTGTCCATTATAAGACAATAGTTTTTGCCAATTTCGCTCACAAAGCTTTCAAGATAAACAGGAATGTCGTTGTGTTTGAAATAGTCTCTTAAGTATGATGAATTTGCAAGGCAAAGTCCTTTGACAGCCATAAGGTCATTTTTTGCCTCCACAATCACAGGCTTTTTGCCATCAAGAGCAAGTTGATAAGCAATTTCGCAACCAGTGAGACCTCCGCCAATTATTACCACATTTTCTTTGACTTGTTCTGGACTATTCAAATAGTCAATGGCTTCAATTGCCTTTTCAATGCCCTTAAGTTTAAGTTGTTTTGGTGTTGAACCTGTTGCAATAACAATTTCATCAGCTTTGATTTGTTTAAGGTCGGTGATTTCGCTGTTAAGTTTGACTTCAATTCCAAGCTTTTCAATTTGTCTGCGCTCCCAGTCAAGAAACATTCTGTCACGCTCTTTAAACGACATCTTTCCAGCTGGAATAAACACTCCACCAAGTTTGTCTGATTTTTCATAGATTGTCACTTTGTGTCCGCGTTTTGTTGCAATGCGTGCAACTTCCATTCCGCCAACACCACCGCCGATAACAGCAATTGTTTTTTGTTTCTTGGCAGGGCGATAGTCATATTTTCCACCATCCATAGTCATAGGATTAAGTGCGCATCTTGACATGTGTTTTGAGTCTTCCATTGACTGATCGTTTGCAACACCTTTGTAATGAGCGAAGTTGAAGCAACCATTGTGACAATAGATGCAAGGCAAAATGTCTTGTGGACGGTCTTCAATGAGTTTTGTAATCCAATGAGGATCGGTCAAAAATTGTCTTGCAATTCCCATTGCATCAATTTTGCCATCTTTTATAGCTTTTGCGCCATCAACAGCTTCCATTTTTCCAGCGCAAACAACAGGGATGGAAACTTCTTTTGCTATTTTGCTTACATCTTCAAGGTTGCAATTTTTTGGCATATAAAGAGGTGGGTGAGACCAATACCAAGCGTCATAAGTGCCATTGTCTGTGTTAAGCATGTCATAACCAGCATCTTGCAGATATTTGGCAGCTTTTTTGCCTTCTTCGATGTCTCTTCCAATGTCTTTAAAGTTTTCGCCAGGCAAAATTCCCTCGCAAAAATCTTTTGTTTTTGACACGGCTGAGAAACGCACACTGACAGGGTAGTCTTCTCCGCACTCTTTTTTGATTGCCTTTACAACTTCAACTGGGAAGCGATATTTGTTTTCCCAGCTTCCGCCATACTCGTCAGTTCGTTTATTGGTGTAGTCAAGCGTGAATTGGTCAAGCAAATAGCCTTCATGCACAGCATGCACTTCAACGCCATCAACTCCAGCCTCTTTGCAAAGGGCTGCGGTTTTTGCAAAAGCATATATCATCTTTTCAATTTCTTTTTTTGTAAGGGGTCGGCAAGTGTAGCCTTCCAGCCAGCGTGAAGGAAGCTTTGAAGGACTTGCGCAAAGATATGGCAGGTCAATAATTGGCTTTACAAGTTTAGACAAAAATTTGGATTTGATGATTGATTTCATAGAGTTTGGAATTGAAAAACTTCTTCCAAAACCAGCAGTAAGCTGAACAAAAAGTTTAGCTCCTGTTTTGTGGATTTCTTCCATATATTTTTTAAGTTTTTTGAAAGTTCGCTTTGACTTATACAGCCATTGTCCACCGATTATATTTTTAAGTGGTGCAATGCCTGGAATGATAAGTCCGACATTGTTTTTTGCAACATCCATAAAAAAATCGCAAGCATCTTTGTCAAGATGATGTGGTTCCATCCAACCAAAGAGCGAAGTTCCACCCATAGGACAAAGCACAATTCTGTTTTTAATTTCCACATTACCAATTTTCCATGGCGTGAAAAGTGGCTCAAGTTTTTTATCCATATCAACCTCCATTAATTACTTTAAATATAACATATTTACAAAAAAAATTAAAAACAAATCAAGTGATTTTTTAAAAATAAAAGATTTTTTTGCTGTTTTTTCTGCAATTATATCAAAATGTTTTTATTTTTTTAATAAAATTGCTAAAATATTGCAGAGGAGAAAAAATATGAAAGAAATTAAAATCAAAAAAATTCATGCAAGACAAATTTTGGACTCACGCTCAAATCCAACGGTTGAAGTCGATGTCCTCTTAGAAAATGGCATCATGGGCAGGGCAGCAGTTCCTTCTGGTGCGTCAACAGGTGCGTTTGAAGCGTGTGAACTTCGTGACGGCGACAAAAATTATTATAGTGGCAAGTCAGTTTTGAAGGCGGTTGAAAATGTCAACAAAACAATTGCAAAAGCAGTTGTGGGCATGAATGTTTTTGACCAAAAAGCAATCGATAAAAAGATGATTGAACTTGATGGAACAGCCAACAAGTCAAAACTTGGCGCAAACGCAATTTTAGGCGTTTCGCTTGCAGTGGCCTCAGCTGCTGCCAAAGCAGAGGGAAAAAGTTTGTTTAAAAGTCTTGGCAAGGGCACAACTCTTCCTGTTCCAATGCTGAACATTTTAAATGGTGGAAAACACGCGGACAACAATTTGAATTGTCAAGAATTTATGATTATGCCACTTGGCGCAAAAAGCTTTTCAGAGGCGCTTGAGTGGTCAGCGAGAGTTTATCAAAACCTTAAAAAAATCTTGAAAGAACAAAAACTTTCAACTGGCGTTGGTGATGAGGGCGGTTTTGCTCCAAACCTTTCAAATGATGAAGAGGCTTTAAAACTTTTGGTTATGGCGATTGAAAAGTCAGGCTTTAAGAAAGGCAAAGACATTGCAATAGCAATGGATGTTGCTTCAACTGAAATGTATGACGAGGCTGAAAAAATTGGACAAAAAGGCAAATATTATTTCTGGAAAACTGGCGAAATTTACTCAGCAGAGCAAATGATAAAACTTTATCAAAGCTGGATTAAAAAATATCCTATCGTTTCAATTGAAGACGGACTTGCTGAAGAGGACTGGGAAGGTTGGCAAAAACTTACAAAGGCGCTTGGCGGCAAAATTCAACTTGTTGGCGACGACCTTTTTGTTACAAATCCAGCAAGACTTCAGAAAGGCATTGATCTTAAATGCGCAAACTCAATTCTTGTCAAAGTAAACCAAATTGGCTCACTTTCTGAAGCAATCGAAGCAATCAAGCTTGCTCACAAAAATGGCATGACCGCTGTTGTGTCACACCGAAGTGGTGAAACTGAAGACAGCTTTATTGCAGACCTTGTGGTTGCTCTTGACTGCGGACAGATAAAGACTGGTGCGCCATGTCGAAGCGAGCGAGTTGCAAAATACAATCAACTTTTGCGCATTGAAGAAGAGCTTGGCAAAAAAGCAATTTACAAAGGTTTTGACGCTTTGAAAAGATAAATAAAAAAACTCTCAGTTTTTGAGAGTTTTTTGTTGTTTTTTGAAGGGTTTTGGTGTAGAATAATAATATAAAAGGGCAAACTTATGAAAAGCATTTATACATATTATAAAGAGCGCTTGATTGAAATCAGCGGAAAAAATCGAAGCTTATATCTAAAAAATTTCAGCAAGAAAAATGGTTATGATGTTGGAAAGCTTTTGTATCAAAACCAAGACCTTGCAAATGAGCTTGTCGACAACCTTTGGAATGGAAGGTCTTCTTCTTTTGAGCTTATCAGCAAAGAGCGCAAACAGGTTTTTGAGAAAAACATCAAGATTGATGAAAGCTTGATTGATCCAAATGATGCAGAGGCCAAGAAAAAACTTGAAAAGCAAAAGAAAGAGGCTTTAAAGAAAACGCTTGAAGGCGAAGTGAAAAGCCTTATCACTTTAAAGCGTGAGATTGAAGAAATTGAAAGAGAAACTGGCAGAAGCGAGCTGTATTTGTGCTATCCATTTGTTTACGGAAATGTGAAAAACTATACTTTCCGCGCGCCACTTCTCATGTTTCCGGTTGAGATTGAAATTGAAAACGATTCGTCAGCCAGCATAAGCCTGAAAAGCGGTGAGCCTGTTCAGCTCAACAAAGCGCTTATGTATGCCTTTGCTGATGCAAAAAGACTGAATTTGGAGGAACTTGAAACTGAATTTGACTGCATGAAGGCAAGGTTTGCAAACCTTCAAAAATTGCTCGACTATCTTGCTTCGTTTGGCATAAGGATTGCTCCAGCTCCAAGAAAAAACATCTTTCCTTTTGACAGATATTCTGAGCCAAAGCACTCGCAAGCTCCAGAAATCAAAAACCTTTGCCTTCTTGCTCGTTGCTCGCTTGCAAATTCAATATACAACGACTATGCAAAACTTGAGAAAAAGCATCTTACAAACGAGTCAATCAACCAGCTTTTAAACAGAAAGGTCAAAAAACATAAACAAGGCAAAGAGCAAAATCTTTATTTAATAAACAATGTCGACTATGCACAAGAGCAGGTTGTGCGCAAAGTCAATGACAGTGGAAACATGGTGATTTATGGCCCTCCAGGCACAGGCAAAAGCCAGACCATTGTCAATGTTATTTCAGACGCCATTGCAAAAGGCAAAAAAGTTTTGGTTGTTTCGCAAAAGAAAGCTGCACTTGATGTGGTTTACAACAGACTTGGCGCGCTCAATAACAGGGCAATGTTTGTGGTGGAGTCTGAAAAGGAAAAGCGCGGATTTTATGAAAGATGCTTAAGTGCACATAACAGCCTTCTTAAATTAAAGACGGATGACGAGGTCTTCAAAAAATTTGATGGCATTTCAGCGCAAATCAAAGAAGAGGAAGAAAAACTTGCAGAAATCAACAAGTGCCTTAACGAGCCAACACCTTTTGGATTGAGTTTGCAGGCAATGTATTACAACTCTTTCAAAATCGGAAAGCATTCTGTTGAATATTCAATTTATCAACAAATTTTAAGCTCAAAAAAATTGCTAGCTTTAAGTTATGAAGAGCTTCGAGATGCGCTTTCTGTTTTGAATGAACCAAACAAAACTCAGCTTTACTATAACTTTATTGAAAACAAAAAGAAAAATCCATTTATTGACCACTTAAAGCTTGATGCAGGGCTTCATGTGATTGCGCAGTCACAATCAAAGCTCAGCGCGCTTTGTCAAAAACGGCAAGCTTTGTTTGATGGAGCCGAATACAAATACAGCAGACAGATTTTGACATACTTTTCTCGCCTTCAAGATAAAGGTGACCAAAAAACTTTGCAAAAAATGGTTGCAAAACTGGAATATCCAAAGACTGCAAAATTTTTGAAGACATCGACCGTTCTTTTCCCACTTTATCCATTCGCAAAACATCAAATGAACAAAAAAGAAAGGCTTGTTTCTGCCGAGTTTGAAAAAACAATTTCAGCTCTTCAAGAATACCTTGAAGAATATGAGTTTTTGAAAGACATCTTGACAGAAGAGGGCTATTTGATGGCAGTTGATGGCCTTCTTAATGGCAACAGTGGCATTTTGAAACTTATTTTAAATGCAGTTGAAAACTTTATTGCAAACCAAGATATAAGCAAAATTCTTGAAAATTTGACCGAAAATCAAAAATTTGTGCTTAATTTTGCATATAAACATGCAAATTCCTATTCAAAATATCTGGAAATTTTAAATAAAATCATGCCTCTTCGCATCTATCATGAAATTTTGATTTATGAAGAGAAGATGAAAGACAAGCTTGCAATGACTGCTGATTTTGAAAACATCAGAGCAAAAATTGTTGACCTTAAAAAAGAACAAAACAATTTGTCAAAACAAATTGCCATTCAAAGCTTTGCAAGCGACTATCAAAACATGATTGATGGAAGCATAGAAAGCAACGACTATCTCTATCAAATTTCTAAAAAGCAAAATTACTGGAGCGTCAGAAAGATGATGGAAGTGTATGGCGACTATCTTTTCAAGTTGTTCCCTTGCTGGCTTTTGTCGCCAGAAAATGTTTCATCAATCCTTCCACTTGAAAAAGACATGTTTGACATTGTGCTTTTTGATGAGGCATCTCAAGTGTTTATTGAAAACACAATTCCTTCAATTTTCAGAGGCAAATGCATCGTTGTTGCAGGTGACGCAAAACAGCTTAGACCAACCACAACTTTCATGAAAAGATATATGGGTGCAAACCTTGATGACGAGGTTGACCTTTCAACACAGGCGGCGCTTGAAGTTGAAAGTCTTTTGGATCTTGCAGTTTCTCGTTTCAACAGCGCAAACATCACATATCATTATCGAAGCAAAAACCAAGAGCTTATTGATTTTTCAAACAAGGCGTTTTATTCAGGCAATCTTCAAATTGCACCAAATGTTTCAAAAAATTTAAAACAAAAACCTATTGAACGAATTTTGGTTGACGGAAAATGGTCTGACCGCAAAAATCTTGCAGAGGCAAAAAAGGTTGTAGAGCTGACAAAACAGATTTTAAAGACCAGAAAACATGGCGAGACGATTGGCATTATCACTTTCAACTCAGAGCAAGAGGCATGCATTGAAGATTTGTTTGACAAAGAATGCTTTAAAGATGAAGATTTCAGAAGCAGATTTATTCGCGAGAGCAGTCGAATTGAAAATGACGAAGATGTAAGTTTGTTTGTCAAAAACCTTGAAAATGTGCAAGGTGACGAGCGAGACATCATCATCTTCTCAATCGGCTATGCGCGAAATGAATTTGGAAAAGTCAACGCATCATTTGGCTCTCTTTCAAACGAGGGTGGTGAAAACAGACTTAATGTTGCCGTGACAAGAGCAAAACAAAAGATTTATGTTGTCACAAGCATTGAGCCTGAAGAGCTTAAAGTTGACGGCGCAAAATTTGCAGGCCCAAAACTTCTCAGAAGCTATCTTGCCTATGCTAGAGCAGTTTCAAAAGGCAAAACTGAAGAGGTCAAAGCGATTCTTGACAGCTTCAACCAGCGCATTTTAAAAGTTAACAAAACAATTGGTCTGTTGCCACTCGAAGAGCAAATTCAGAAAAAACTTGGCAAACTTGGCTACAGCGCAGAGGTCAACCTTGGCAACTCTGACAGCAAGATTTCGGTTGCTGTTTATGACAAGGCATCTGACAGATATTTGCTTGGCATAGAAACCGATCAAACAGCCATCAACAGCTCACCATCGATTTTGGAGCGCGATGTCTATCGCAACGAATTTTTGAAATCGCGAGGCTGGAGAGTGCTCAGAGTGTGGAGCAGAGATTGGTGGCATAACTATAAAGGTGTGACAAGCGAAATTGTCAAAGAAATTGAAAAACAGAAGAAAATTTTGGCAAAAACATCAAAAAAACAATAAAAAATGCAAAAAAAATGTCAAAATTCTGTAAATTTATGCTAAAATGAAAATATGGAGGGGAAAATGTTTATTGAAAAATCTTATGTTATGATAAAACCAATTTTCGCAAATGAAGAATGGGTGATTGACGAAATCAAAAGAAGACTTACAGACGCTGGTTTGAAAATTGAAGATGAAGGCTATATTTCCTACGACAAAAAACATGCGCGTGAGCATTACGCTGAGCATGTTGGCAAAGATTTCTATCCACCACTTGAAAAATATATCACATCTGGCAAAGCTTATGGCATGATTGTGAGCGGAAGGAATGCGATTGCTTTAATAAGGCAAATGGTGGGCTCAACCTCAAACCCAGCAAAAGGCACAATCAGAGCTGACATTCCAAAGATGATGGGCAGAGAAGTTCAGACTCGCGAAAATGTTGTTCACGCTTCTGACAGCACTGAGTCAGCGAAAAGAGAAATCAAAATTTTTAAAGAACTTTTGGAGATTGAAGCTGATAAAGATTAAAACTTAAGAAAATAAGTCAAATTTTTTGGCTTATTTTTTTATTTTTCATTTTTTTGTCTATATTTTTCAAGCGATTTTTATTTGTAAAAAATATTGAAAAATTTTTAAATATATTTGTAGAATTTGTCGAAATTTGGTATACTAAAAATAGATTATAAGTTTTCTTATTTTTCTTTTTAAGGAGGGGGTATGGAAAAGGTCTCCAAAAAATCAATCGTGCTGATTGTTTTGCTTTCAATCTTCGTTGCTTTTTGCTCTGTAGGATTATACTTTTTGTCGCTTCCAAAAGAAGAAAAACAAACAATCGCTGTTGATGGACCAACAAACAGCGGAAATTGGACTGACAGCGGAAACTATGCCACGTCTTATGCTGGCGGAACTGGAACTGAAGATGATCCATATTTGATTTCAACACCTGAACAATTTGCTTATTTTGCTTATCAAATAAATAGTGGTAGTGACATAGGGAGAAACTTTCTTGTCACAACTGATCTTGACATGTCTGCCTATTATTGGACGCCAATAGGCACATCAAATACTGATTCATTTTACGGAACTTTCGATGGTGGCGGATTTGAAATTTCAGGCATCTATGTTGGCACAGAAAGCTCACCAGTAGAGTTTGCTGGACTGTTTGGGCATGAAGCGGAAATTGCAAGCTACAGCACAAATCGAATTATAATCAAAAACATTGTTTTACGCGATTCAGTTATCTTTGGACAAGGTGTTACTGGTTCTATTATTGCAGGTGGAACTTTAGACGTGAATGATTCAGGCCTCGACTGGTCACAAGTTTATATGACAATTTCAAATTGCATAAGTTATGCAGAAATCTATGCGTTTGGTGGAAGCGCAGGCGGAATAGTTGGTCTTGGTTATGCCACTGTTGTAGAAAATTGTGTCAATAATAGCACTATCACTGATATGGAAAATAAAGGCTCAAATTTTGGAGGGATAATTGGAACGCTTTATGGTGGAAGAGTTGAAAATTCAGTAAATAACAGTCCTTTAACTGCCGATTGTATTGGTTCTGGTGGCGGAAATATCGCTAATGGAGTAGGAACAGGTGGCATCTCAGGCTTTACTGTTGGAATAATTACAGGTTGCATCAACAATGGTCAAATTACTGGTATTTATGTAGGCGGAATAAGCGGAACTGGCGGAACAATCTCAAAATGTGCAAATTATGGCGAAATAGTTGGAGATTGTGTCGCAGGAGGAATTGTTGGAACAAATAGTGCAGTAGTTATATTAATGGCAAATATTGATATTACCGGTGGAGATTCTTCTATTTATATATATTATGTTTCTGGTGATGTCAAAAATTGTTATAACAGAGGCAATGTTACTGTGGGTGCCGATGCTTTTTCTTATGCTGTCGCAGGCGGAATTGTAGGCTTTACAACTTCTGCAGGTGCAACAATGATTAGTGTTGGCAGTGAAGAGACAATAATCCCTGATGATGTTATCAATATAACAAATAATTATAATGCGGCAACAGTCACCAACCTTTTTGATTCTGGAAATGTAGGTGGAATTTTGGGGGCTGTGAAAGGCGATGGTGGAAGCACAAGTGGAGATTCATTAACTTTAGCACCTCTCAAACTTATCAACAATTTCAACCTTGGCTCTGTCACAAACTCTGGAACAAGTGGTGCAAGTGGTGCAATTGTTGGCAGTTTAAGCTATGGCGATATTGAAATTTTAAAAAATTATTGGGGTGGTGATGCATCAAGTTCACTTGCAGCTGTAGGGGCAGACAATGCCGATTCTTCCAGCATTGATGCAAGCCATCTTGACACAATTGCTGACCTTGCAAAAACACAAGATTGGTACACAAATGAAAGCAATTGGAATTCATCTGAGCCTTGGAATTTTACTTCTGTTTGGACAATTGACCCTGAGCAAAATGGTGGCTATCCTATAATTATCATAGAAGAGGCAACCTATTGGACTGATGAAGGTGTGCGGGCGAAAGTTTTTGCTGGCGGTGACGGAACAGAAGACAAGCCATATCAAATTTCAAATGGTGCAGAACTTGCCTATCTTTCATATATGACAGGCAGTGGCACGCATTATGAAAACACTTATTTCATCCAAACACAAAACATTGACCTTAGCGGTCATCTGTGGGATCCTATTGATAATTTCTTTGGGCACTATGACGGTCAAAATTTTGAGATAACAAACCTTGCAACTCCTGCTTTTGTTGAAGGCAGCATTGACGAAGAAGATTGGATGGGCGGAAATAGTGATAGCCAAAATCAAGGTTTATTTGGACTTATCGACACCTCATATGCTTCAACATCTATTGATGCGGTCACAATTGAAAACATAATTCTTAAAGACTCGACAATTTATGGTTCAAACTGTGTCGGTGGCATTGTTGCGCAAGTTGACTATATCATGGGTGCAACTATGTATCCAGTCACTATCACCAATTGCATCAGTTATGCAGATGTTTATGGCTTTGGTGGATATGTAGGGGGCATTGCTGGATATGTTAGTCAAACCACAGTCAGCAATTGTAAGAATTATGGAAATATCTATGGTTCTAACGCAACTGCAGTTGGCGGAATATATGGTTATGACAGAAACTCGTCACAAATAATAAACTGTGAAAATTATGGTTCGATCACTGCTTCTTTCGTTATTGACTCACAAGGTGCTTATAATGGTTCTTTTTATGCGGCTAGAGGAAATGTTGGCGGAATTGCTGGATTGACATCAACTTATATCGCTAACTCCAACAATTATGGAGATATAACGGTAACCTCAAAAACATCTGTAGGTTCAAGCATCTCCTATATTGGTCTTGCTGTGGGAGGCATTGCTGGCTATGGTTATGGGACCATATCTTCTTGCATAAATGAAGGCAACATTGTGGCAAATGTTGTTGGCACAAACTATTCTTCAAACATTGGCGGTCTTGCTGGTTACACAGGAGGAATAAGCAATTCATATAACATTGGCAATGTCAGCGTTAATGGAGGTCAAGGCTATATAGGAGGTCTTGCTGGTGGTATAGATTACACTATCAGTATAACAAATTGCTATAATCTAGGAAATGTTGAGCTGACCAATGGCAGCAACACTTCTGCAGTTGGTGGTGTTTTCGGAAATGCTGTAAGACTAAATAATGTAAGTAGTTCAGACCCTATAGTGGTGGCTTTCGTTTATAATCGCGGCAACATTTTATCAACTGGCTATGCTGGCGGACTTGTGGGTTATTATACTCCTTATTCAAACAAATCTCTCACAGTAATAAATTGCTTCAATATTGGTTCTGTCACAGGCGCAGAAAACTTGGTTGGTGCAATAATTGGTGGAGCAAGCAGTGTAAGTGTTTTGTCAATAGTTAATGTGATTTATGGTGATGGTGCAACGCAAGATTTGCCAGACATTAGCAGTGGTGAAGATTTGGGTGGTGTGTATGAACCAAACATCACCACGCTTGCAAAAACACAGGAATGGTACTTGAGTGATGCTTGGGCTGGTGGCTGGAATTTCTATTCACTTTGGGGCTTTGTTGAAGGCGAAAATGATGGCTATCCTGTTTTCACTTCAACCATTCAAGGCAATTGGATTGATGAAGAATATCGTGGCACCTCTTTTGGCGGAGGAACTGGCACAGAAGAAGACCCTTACATCATCTCAACACCTGAGCATCTTGCATATCTTTCCTATCTTGTCAACAACAATCTTGCTGAAGGTGACTCGATGGATATGGGCGGCGGAATGATAATGAAAATGCAGTTTTCAGGAGTCTATTTCAAGCAAACAGCAGACATTGACCTTTCGGCACATGTTTGGAATGCAATTGGCAACATTGACATGGTCAATCAAACTTATTTAATATTCTCTGGAAACTATGACGGCGGTGGATATGAGATCACAGGAATGTTTACAGACGGTTCTGACTATATAGGCGGACTTTTTGGTGTTGTTATTGGACTAAATGACAATATAACTCTTAAAAATATAAACATTGCTGAATCATATATACAAAATGATGGGGCGGCTGGAGTTGTTGGCATGATGATGTTGGTAAGTCCAAGTGTTCAAATCAATGTCGAAAATTGTCATAACTCGGCTGTCGTGATTGGCACTTCAATAGCTGGAGGCATTATCGCTGGAGGAGATTCAGCTGGTGGTTCAATTGTTGGTTGTAGCAACACTGGCAACATTCTTGGGCTTTCTTTTGCTGGAGGAATTATTGGACAATTTTCTCATTCAACATCTCCATTGACAATCGACAATGTTTACAATGAGGGCAGTGTGACTGGTTCTTATGCTGGCGGAATTGTAAGTGATACAGATGACACAACTTTGACAAATTCACATAATACAGGAAATATTTTTGGAATAAGTTCAAATGGTTATGTTGGAGGTTTGATTGGTGATAGCTATGAAACCACTTTGAACAATTGTTATAACACAGGCTCTATTTCTGGCAAAGCGCATTATGTTGGCGGAGTGGTTGCATATTTAGGTGGCTCTTCAGGTATTTCAAATTCTTATAACAGCGGAGACATAGATGTAAACATATTAATGGCAAGCGGTAGTCAGTTTGGCGTTGGTGGAATTTTTGGATATTATGTGTTTTATAGCTATGATTCTCCTCTAGGCATCACAAATTGTATAAATTATGGCAATGTGACAAGTGACCAAATCAATACTGGTGGAATTGCTGGATATATCTCTATGGGATGTGACTTTGAAAATTGTGTCAACTATGGAGATATTTCAGGCACCCAATATGTTGGTGGAATTGCAGGGGATGGTATAGTTAACAACAGCGCAAACTACGGAGCAGTTTCAGGCACCCAATATGTCGGTGGAATTGCTGGCTATATGAATCAATCTTATTCTTCAAGTTCAACTTCAGTTTCCACAATCTTGACTTTGAAAAACTATGGACCAGTTTCTGCAACAGGCAATTATGCAGGAGGTCTTATTGGACAATTTGTTGTTTCAAATTCAAGCACTCTTCCAAGCATCACATTATCAGGTTGCATCAATCTTGGCAGTGTGACTTCTTCTGGTGACTATGTCGGTGGATTTGTTGGACATTTGAATGTTTCAGGTTCGACTGAATCATATCCTGTGACATTTACAATTGAGGGCAGTGGAATTGAAAGCGCTATCACATATGGTGGAACAAATCATGGAGTGCTTATCGGTTTAAGCACAATCCCAGTCACTCTAACAAACAGCTATGCAATATCACAGATTGCGGATTTGACTTTGGTTGGCTCTGCTGACATAACAATGACAAACAACTTGTATATACTTAACGATGTAAAATATTATCAAGGTGATGATTTCAGTGAGTTTGCTTGGATCAATTCAAGCAGTTGTCCGATTCCTAAAGCTCTTTCAACTATGAGCGACTATTGGACAGGCACGGTTACACTTGATGACCTTACAAGCGATGGATGGACCGAACTGACAGTTGCATAAAAAATTTAACAATTTTTAAAAATTTTGAATAAAATATAAGCAGATAACCTCATTTTACATATTTTGCTGTTATCTGCTTTTGTTTTGCGTTTTTAAAGCAAACTTGAAACATTTTTTCTTTCTCTGCTATAAAATGCATTGGTGAGAAAATCACCAAAGGAGAGCTCTGACAATAAGGGCAGGATGAGTTGTTGTCAAATCGCAATCTTTTGAGTGGTAAAGCTCTCCAACCACTTTAAAGCCATATCTGTTTTTAAAATTCACCTTTTTTCTTTTTACATTTTGGTCAAGTTCTGTTATATGTTTACTCATAAAACACCTCCTTAATTTTTAATTATTATATCAATTGGAGTAAACTCCAAGTCAAGCAAATTTAAATAATTTTCTTGTGTATATTGATTTTTTTTGTGATTTATGTTATAATATTTATGTAAAAGCAGTTGAAGTGTTATTGGCTGCAATAAGGAGGAAAAAATATGACACAATTAACACCTTACAGAAAAGTCGCAAAAGCAGCATTGATGAGATGGAACGAACTGGCAGACGAAGAAGCTTTAAAAGCTGTCAAAGAAAGCAGTTTTGATAAGCTTGAAGGTCAAGTTTATGCCACTGATTCTATGACAACAGCGGTAAAAGCTATTGGAAAAATGCTCAACTATTCTGACAAAAAAACTCAAGCTCTTTTGGATGCAACATTTAGCAAAGAAAATGTTGAACCAACAAAAGAAGATTTGGAAGTTTTTGTAAATGTTGCGGATGATTTTGCCAAAATTGCGAATAAAGAAGATGCAATTTTTGACATTCTCACAAGCATTCATGATGGCTGGGTTGCTGACAATGCAAAAAAATTTAATCAAGAAGGAAGAGAAGGAAGAAGATATCAACATTTTCCTATCGAAATGATTGGCTGGGAAGAAGCAACATCAGACCTTATGTTTGTTGAACCAATCTTAAACTATTTAGGCGTTAAGGTTGACAAAGCAAAACTTCAAGAGAGATATTATGAAAGAGTGGCTGATTTTCTTGAAGCAAATGGTTTTGCAGATGAAAACGGCTTAGACAATGACAAAATCGCAGAAGCAATTATGAAAGGTTCAAAATTCTATAAACCTTTCAATGATGAGAAAAATCTTGTAACTGACCAAAAACTTGCACTTGAAATTGCAGGTCAAATGGAAGGAAAAATTCCTCAAGAGGCATTAGATTTTGTTAAAGGATCTCAAAAATAACGAAAAAGCTTAACATTTTGTTAAGCTTTTTTTGACAAAAAACTAAATTGTGACATTTTTTGTTTTTTATAGTCATAAAAAGAGTCATTTAAGCTGATTTTTCTTGCTTTTATTTTGATTGGAATTGTTATTGTTATAATTTAAATTGACTTTTATTATAGATATAGTATAATGATTTAAAGAGGTGGAAAATGTTTGACGATTTGAAAAATAAAATAGAAAAGGCTCGGCAAGAAAAGGTTGATAAAGAGCTTCTTAAAGCTGTTCATGATTATATTGAAAATAAATTAAACGGAAACAACAACGATGCTGTTTCAAAAAGAATTGTAAAGGCAATTGCAAATGGTGCAAATGTCAACGCTATTGAAAATGATGTTGACGATGAAAGCATTTTGATGTATTTGTGTGAGCATGATGCCTTTGAAATCATATATTTGTTGGCGGAGAGTGGCAAACTTGAATTAGACCAAACTGATCGTTTGGGAAGAACGGCAAGCATGTATGCGGTGTTTTCAAAAGCACCAAACAGTCTAAGGGTTTTGAAACAGCTTGGCGCTGATTTCGGAAAGATAGACCATTGCAACAAAAGTGTTTATGACTATTGTAAAAAAAGTATGAACGAAATAAGAAAAATCTTGGAAAAACAAGAAGAAAACCAGCAGGTGTAAAAAGTTTATGGCTGAATTTATTATTTCTCAAGTTATGGGCGGTATAGCCTTAATTCTCGTTGTGATATCTGTGTTTTTGAAAAACAAAACACATTTTTTTCTATTTCAAACAATTGCAAATATTTTTTATGCTCTCTCCTTTGTTTTTGCAGATGCAATGGTAGCAGGCATCAATTCTTTTATCTCTTGCATTCGTGTTGTAATTTTATTTTTCTATGAAAAAATGGAAAAACAGCCTCCATTATATCTTTTGGTAGTCTTTTCAGCCATATATTTGACAATTGGGGCAGTGTTTTATACAGACGCTTATGACTTTATCACAATGATTACACCTATTGTTTTTACTATAGCTATGTTTATGAAAAACATGCAACTTGTAAGAATTTTAATGATTCCGCCAAATATTTTGCTTGTGTTATTTGCCATTCTTCATCAAGTTTATACAACAGCAATCTTGGATGCTTTTGAAACTTGCTCAATTGTTGTGGCAATCATAAGTTTTGCCATTACAAACAAAAAACAACGCTCGACAGTAGAAATATCAGACAATTCGGGTGGGGGAGAAGAGGACAACAAAAATTGAAAATTTGCTCCGTTAAAATTTAAACTTCTCTTTTTGGTGAAGAAATTGACGAAAGTTTGTTATTTTTCCCTTGAAGCAAATCTTCGATGATTTCAATGCCTTTCATGGCATTGATGATTCCGTTTGCGCCGCAGCTTATAAACAGCAATATGTCTTCCTCAATCTTGCTAGCGCCAATAAGACCTAGATTGTTTTGCGTTGTTCCAAAACAGGCACAAAATTTATAATCAACAACAAGTTTTTATGCTCATCGTTTTTTTTAAGATCGGCGGCATTGTCATCGAGTTGATATTCCAAAAGAGCAGTTGCGCATGCGGTGCAGGCAAAACCTATGTGACCTTTATCAACAAGTGCCACATCAAAATTTTGCGCAAGATAAAAGTTTGCGATGGCACCATCTATCCCGCCTCCAACAATCAAAATATCGCAGTGAAAATCTCTATCCAAATATCTATACTGTTTGATTTTTTCTTTGCAGTCACAAAAGTATGGCTTGCCTTTAACATATTCCATGTTTTTAGTATGCGCAAAACAGGAAAAATAACTATTTTAATAATCATAAAAATTTTTAACATAATTTGTAAAAAATTATAACAAAACAGTTGACAATAGCATAAATTGTGATATAATAAAACTATATCATAGAAAAAGGAAACAAAAATGAGACAAATTTTGAATAACAACAACAATAATAATTTAAACGCATTAAAATAATGGGTTTCAATTTTGTTGTTGAAAAAATAAATTTGTTTTAACACTCTCTTGAAATCCAAGAGGGTGTTTTTATTTATTGTTGTTAAGTGGCACCCTCTCTATAGGGTGCTTTTTCTATGAAAAAAGGAGGTAAATATGAAAAAGACTAATGCCGTAGCGGGCGAAAAGGATGGTAATAATTTTAAGCATTTAAGGTGATTTTTTGGCAGATTTTTTATTCCTTAAATGTTTTTTGTAAAAAAATTGCAAAAAAAATATAAATTTAAGGAGAAAAATTATGTTAAAAGAAAAATATATAAAAATGAGCGTGCTCGAAAAACAAAAATATATAAAACTTATAAAAGACAAATTTGAAAAAGCTTTGGCAAAAGAACTTGACCTTGTCAGAGTTTCAGCCCCAATTGTTGTTACGCGAGAAAGCGGGCTTCAAGATGACTTAAGCGGAACTGAACGCGCGGTCACATTTGATATTGCCAAAGACGGAAAAGATCTTGAAATTGTTCAGTCTCTTGCAAAATGGAAAAGGATGGCGCTGAAAAAGTATGAATTTCCTCTTCATAAAGGTCTGTATACAGACATGACTGCAATAAGAAGAGATGATAAAGTTGACGCAACTCATTCTATTTATGTTGACCAATGGGATTGGGAAAAGGTTATATCAAAAGAAGATCGAACTTTTGATTATTTAAAAAAGACGGTAAGAAAAATCGTTAAAGCAATTGCAGAGACAAGTGATTTTATCAAATCAAAAGGTTTCAAGGGGATTGACATTTCAAAAGATGTTTACTTCATCACAACTCAGCAACTTTTAGATATGTATCCAACTCTTACAGCGAAAGAAAGAGAAGACAAAATCACTAAAAAATACAGAACTGTTTTCATCATGCAAATTGGTGATGATTTGAGCGATGGCAAGCCACATGATCTCAGAGCACCAGACTATGATGATTGGAGTCTGGATGGAGATCTGCTTTTCTATCATGATGTTCTTGATAAGGCTCTTGAAATCTCCAGCATGGGAATCAGAGTTGACAAAACAAGCCTTCTCAGTCAAATTGAAAAAGCTGACAAAAAGGAGAGACTTAGCTATCCATTCCACAAAGCCATTTTGGAAGATAAGCTTCCTCTTACAATTGGAGGAGGAATAGGACAGAGCAGACTTTGCATGTTACTTCTTGGTAGAGCTCATATTGGTGAAGTTCAAGCAAGTTATTGGGACAAAGATACTTTAAAGAGTTGCGAAGAGCAGCAAATAGAGTTGTTATAATTGATAGTCAAAGTTGTATAAAAAAGGCGGCAATTTACTTTGTCGTCTTTTTTTGCCATGATTTTTTGTTGCATTTTGGGCATTTCATATATCGCGTTCTGCCATAATGCATTGAAAAGAGCACTTGCTTGTAGGTTGGAACATATTTGTGATGGCAGTGTTGACATTCATAAAATCCAGCATCTTTTTCAATTGCCAAACAAAAATGAATGCCAATAACGATATGGATAAAACCGATCACCATCAAAAGAATGCGCGTCCATGTAGGCATTTCTACAAATGAAGCGACAAAAATCAAGATGATAAAGGTTATGGAAGACATATATCCGAGCACATTTTCAAGCATAAGCAAAAATTTATTGCTCTGTTCTTGCTCGCGCTTCAAAACAAGCAAGTTGCTTTCAGCTTGTGTTTTGTATTCATCATTTGTCAGTCTTTTGCCAGACAAAAGTTCATTTGCATTGATGTCAAGCGCATTGCAAAGTGGCAACATCAGGGTGGTGTCAGGAAAGCCATTGCCACATTCCCATTTTGATATTGTTTTTTCGCTTACATGTATCTTTTCTGCAAGCTGAACTTGCGTTAAACCTTTTGCCTTTCTTTGCTCTTTGATAAATTTTCCAATAATTTGCAAATCCATAAGTGCCTCCTTTGACACTTTCATTATATCACATAGCCAAACAAAAAAACTCCCATTAACCGTAGAGTTTTTTGTTTTTTGTATGCTATTTGGTTGAAAAGATTGCAAATTTTGCATTTTGTTTAAAAATTATAATTTAAAAATCGTCTCATAACCGCACTACTTTATCGGCAATGTTTAACACTCGTTTGTCATGAGATATGACAATCACAATCTTTTTGTGATCTGCAAGTTGTTTTATCTCTTTCAAAACTTTTTCAACATTGGCTGGGTCAAGTTCATTTGTGGGTTCATCAAAAAAGTATATATCTTTATCTTTGCTTAATGTTCTTATCAGTTCAATGCGTTTTTTCTCTCCACCAGAAAGAGATTTTGCAAAATAGGCGGTTGTTTTGTCTCTAAGAAGCAGTTTCTTGATGTTAAACTCATCAATAAGCTGTTTTGCTTTGTCATTAATTTGGTCGTCTGGATAGGCAAGGTTGTCTTCGATTGATCTGTCAAACAATATAGACTCTTGAAAGAGATAGCAAATTTTGTCTCGATATTCATATAGCGATGGCACAACCTCTTTTCTATTGATGATAAGTTGACCACTTTCAATTTCGCGCAGGCCACAGATGGCATTGATAAGAGTTGTTTTCCCAATGCCACTTTGTCCACTTAACACATAGACCTTTCCGCTTTGAAATGAAGTGTTGTAAGTTTTTTCAAAATCTCCAAGTTGGACATGATATTTGTCCACTTTGATAGACCAGACTTTTGAATTTTTGATTTTTTCATTGACTATAGACAATTGTTTTTTAATATTTTGTTGTTCAGGGTAGAGCAGTTTTAGATTGCATAGTTTGATGCTTGCCGACTGCAAATCACTCACTTGAAAACCCCAATCTTCAATATTGTTGTATGCTTTTAAAATCAGGTTGAATAAAAGCACAATATTTGTAGCCAAATTTGCTTGTGAGCCAATAAAATAGAAAAGCACAATAATTCCAGCAATACTCAAATATTCAACTGCGCATAGCAAAATCCAATACCAGTAGGTTATATTGACAAGTTTTTTGTTGTGTTTAAAAAAAGTTTTATTTAGTTTGCCAAGTTCTTCCATTTCTTTTGATTTAGACTTAAACATTGTTATCATTGGCAAGTTTGTCAAGGTCATCAGAAAATGGTTACCGATTTTTGCATTTGATTTTTCTATATCTTTGATCACAATCTTTTGAAATTTTGTTCGCACAAAAATCATAGAAGCAATTACGCAGAGCACGAAAATTACAACAAGTCCAATATAAACATTTAACAAAAATATTTGAATCAAACCAAAAATTAAAAAATAAAACGAACGCAGAAATGTCCAACATAAAGGCTTAATGATATTATATATATTGTCAACTGCATTTTTGGCGATATAGTTTGCTTCGCCTATAGTCATATTAATGTCCAAATTTTTCCGCTCGAGAAGCAAAATTTCTTCGATGCGCTTGTTGGTGTTATACATCAATCTATGTGTAAAAATATCAACAGCGCGCAAAACAATCATGCTGATTGTATACATAACAATTAACACACCAAAAATAGTAAAGAAAAATTCAACATAGCCTAAGCCTAAAAAATCAATAAATCCAAAAATCAAAAATTCTTGATTTGCAAATTTGGCGATCAACAAAGAAGGGATCATCGACATGTAAATGTTTATAAATGCAGGAAAACAAGACAACAAAATCAAAACAACAAATTCAACTTTTTCTTTTGTTGTCATAAATTGCCATAGCATTTTTATCGCGCTGAAAAGACCGGCTTTTTTCTCTTTCTTTGTTTTCATATTTTCCTTTTAAGGCGTTATAACTTTATCGGCAATGTTTAGCACTCGTTTGTCGTGAGATATGACAATCACAATCTTTTTGTCATGCGCAAGTTGTTTTATCTCTTTCAAAACTTTTTCAACATTGGCTGGGTCAAGTTCATTTGTAGGTTCATCAAAAAAGTATATATCTTTATCTTTGCTTAGTGTTCTTATCAGTTCAATGCGTTTTTTCTCTCCACCAGAAAGAGATTTTGCAAAATAGGCTGTTGTTTTGTCTCTAAGAAGCAGTTTCTTGATGTTAAACTCATCAATAAGTTGTTTTGCTTTGTCATTAATTTGGTCGTCTGGATAGGCAAGGTTGTCTTCGATTGATCTGTCAAACAATATAGACTCTTGAAAGAGATAGCAAATTTTGTCTCGATATTCATATAGCGATGGCACAACCTCTTTTCTATTGATGATAAGTTGACCACTTTCAATTTCGCGCAGGCCACAGATGGCATTGATAAGAGTTGTTTTCCCAATGCCACTTTGTCCACTTAACACATAGACCTTTCCGCTTTGAAATGAAGTGTTGTAAGTTTTTTCAAAATCTCCAAGTTGGACATGATATTTGTCCACTTTGATAGACCAGACTTTTGAATTTTTGATTTTTTCATTGACTATAGACAATTGTTTTTTAATATTTTGTTGTTCAGGGTAGAGCAGTTTTAGATTGCATAGTTTGATGCTTGCCGACTGCAAATCACTCACTTGAAAACCCCAATCTTCAATATAGGCATAAATTTCGATAACCAAACTGCAAATTAGCACGAGGTCAGTTGCCAAATTTGTTTGTGAACCGACGAAATAATATAACGATAGCATACCCGCCAAACTCATAAATTTGATTATGCGCATCACAATCCAATACCAGCAACTGATATTGTCGCGTTTTACATTGTGCTTAAAATAACTACTATTCAATTTATCGAGTTCTTTGAGCTCTTTTGTTTTAGACTTAAACATTGTTATCATTGGCAAGTTTGTCAAGGTCATCAGAAAGTGATTGCCGATTTTTGCATTTGATTTTTCTATATTTTTTACAATGTTTTTTTGAAAATATATTCGCAAAAATATTATCAGACCAATTATGCATAAAGAACCAAAAAGAGCAAAGCCAACATAGACATTTAGCAAAAATATTTGAATTGATATAAAAATCATAAGAAACAATGACTTAACAAGAGTCCAACAAAAAGGCTCAATAATATAATAAATATTGTCTATAGCATTTTTGGCGATATAGTTTGCTTCGCCTATAGTCATATTGATGTCCAAATTTTTCCGCTCGAGAAGCAAAATTTCTTCGACGCGCTTGTTGAGAGTGCGCATCAATTTGCGAGCGAACATATCTATTCCTCGGTATATCAGCATTCCAAAGATCCACAATATTGCAGGCAGACCAATAGCCACAAGAAAGAAGATGATGTTGTTAAGGTGAGATAAGTCAATAAACCCAAAGATCAAAAAAGACTGTCCAGCAAGTTTTGCAATAAGTATGCTAGGAATCATTGCGATATAGATTAAAATAAGAGCTGGCACAATAGATAAAAAAGATAACGAAACAAATATGAATCTTTCTTTTTTATTCATAAAGTTCCATAAAAGTTTAAATGCCTGAAAAATGCCACTTTTACTTTGTTGTGTTTTATTATCCATATGGTATATTATAATAAATAAAAATCATAAACCAAAATCTTTTCATGACTTTTTATTGCAAAAAGAACAACATTTTCTTTTTATTGACTTTTAATAAGTAAAAAGTTATAATTAATTAAACTTTATGCTGAAAACTCGATAAATTTTAAGTTAAATAGAGAAAAAGAGGGGATTATGAATATAGAAAATTTGTTAGAAGCAAAAGCAAAGGAAGATGGAATTGAAAAGATCGTGGTCGGGGGAGTTATAACGGACGAAAACAACAAGGTTTTGATTCTTAGACGAAAAAGCGATGATTTTTTAGGAGGAATTGACGAGCTTCCTAGTGGAAAATTGGAAGCTGGAGAAAGCATCTTTGAGGGCTTGGCTCGAGAGGTAAAAGAAGAAACAAATTTAGACATAGATAAAATTTGTGGCTATATCGATTTTTTCGATTATATTTCTGGAAGCGGTAAAAAATCTAGACAATTCAATTTTTGGGTTAAAACCAAATCAAACAATAACATCAAGCTGTCTGAACACGACAAATATAAATGGCTGAGCGCAAAGGAGTGTTATAGCGACAAAAACATAACTTCAAAAACAATGGCTACAATTTGCATATGTGCATTTAATTATTTGGGCGAGTTATAAAATTTTAAAGACAAAAAATTGCCACAAGTTATTAAAACTTGATGCGCAATAATAAAAAAACATTATTATTCATAAATCAATTTGATTTTTAAGATTTTTTTTGTATAATAAATAAAATGAACAAAACACAATCAAAAACTAAAATCTTTTTCAAATATTTTTGGTCAACTTTTAAAGAAAGCAAATTTTTACTTTTAAAATATGTTGCCGTTGCTTTTTTATATAGCATTATATCGATTTTGGCAAATCTTTTGAATGTTAAAGAGCTGACCTATCTTAATGCATTTCTTTCGCTTTATGCTTTTGCTAGCATTATTGCCTTTGGTATTGGAAATGCAATTTCTGTTTTTATGAATCAAAATATATCCTCAAAATTTAAAGTAAGAAAATATGCTAAAATAGGTTTCGAGATAAATATTATTTTTAGTTTTATTGTAACAGCACTGCTTGTCCTTTTCCCTAGATTTTTTATGGAAACTTTGATGGGCTACAATCCTGAGAGCTATACCTTTTACTACATCATGTGTGGCTATTTCTTTTTGTCTTGCACAAGTTCTTATCTTGTTGAAACAATGAAGTGTTTAAAATTTTTCAAACAACAATTTGTTTGTGAAATAACGCCACTTATAATCACGATTTTAGGGTTTCTTATTCTTTATTTTTGTGGAATTTATTATCTTAATTATATTGCGATTGCGTATATTTTGGGAACGGTTTTTTCAATGACATTTTCAATAATTTTGCTTATGAAAAACAAAGAAATTTCTGTGAATTTTTTCAAACTTCAAACAATAAATTTGACAAAAAGACAGTGGTGGATTTTGCTTTCAAATCTTGCCGTCGAATTTATTTGGCAAATTGGATATTATGCGACAAGCATGATTTTGATTAGATTTAGTGATGGAATTTTCAACACATATTCTTATCTTGAAAATGTTTTAGATGTTTTTAATGGCTTTCTATTTGCCTTTTCAAGTGTCAGTGCAATCAGAATCACTCGATGCCTTGGAAGAAATCAATTTGATAAGGCCTATACTTATGCAAAACAATCAATTGTTGCTTCAATATTGATTTGGTGTTTCTATTTCGTAGCAAGCATGGCTTTGATTTATCCAATTGCTCTTGGTGTAAACAGAGAATATTTTAGTTTAATGTTTATGGTTATGCCTTGTTATGTAGCGATACATTTCTTCAGGTTTATTGCATGGAATATGGGCAGTTATATGCTCAGATTAGGTGGCAAAAATACCATTTTTGTTATTATTGAATTTTTCTGTAGCGTAATTCTTGTATCTATGTGCTTTATTGTTCAATTTCTTCCAGTCAGCGTTCCTTTGGCTTATTTGATCATTTTAATACCAACGCTTCTGTTCTTGCCTGTATATTTTATCATTTTTAAAAGAAAAAAGTGGCTATGCAATATCAATGAAGATCCAAACCTCATCTCAAATCAGGTAAAAGTGACAATTTTTGACTTTAGAGATACGCTTGTTTGGGATATGAAAAAAGACAACCATAGAGAGATGAATTTGCAATGGTTTAATGAACATTTTTCGTATATGTCAGAAAGAGAAAGAGCTAAATTGCTCAAAAAATATGGTTGCGGACCGAATGGAGAAGGATTGTCTAGTCAGATAAATGAAATTCTTTTTGATATAGAAGGGAACAATAATTCTTATTTGATTTTTAGAGAATTTACTGAAACAAACGAAAATTATATTCGCGGAAAACACATCAGCAACAAAGAACTTGAAAAATTCAAAAAACTGGGCAAGATCTATATAGTTTCAAATTGGAAAGAAAAAGACTTGCAAAGGGCGGTAGATTACAACGAGTTTGATCGCAACTTGTTTGCTGGCATTATCAGCAACAATATTTCTAAAAAAGAAAATCTTGATAAGTATAAAATATACAAAAAAATCATGAAAGATAACAATTTAAAAGCCAATCAAATCTTGGTTGTTGGCAACAATTTCAAGCACGATCTTCGTTCTGCGAAAAAACTTGGAATGCACTATTATCTTGTCAAAGATGGTTTTACTTATGATGAAATTATGACTTAAACAGCATCATTTTGGATGGGAAAAATATAAAGTGGCAAACAAGGTTATTGCATTTTTTGAAAAGGATAGCGTTTTTTTGGTTTAAAAAAGTTTTTGTTTTGCGAAAAAGTTTGTTATAATAAAAACAATGGGACAAAGACAAAAGAAAAATATTCGGCTTATTTTTTTGTATCTTGCTTTTTATGGACTATCAAATGGTGTATGGTCAGATTTTGCACAAGTTTGGCTAAACGAACAAGGAATAACCATTTCCAATATAGGAATGATAATTGCATGTGCAACTTTTGTGGCTGGCGTAATTGTTATTTTATTGACGAAATATATAAAAAAAGTCAATGAACTTTTTATTTTGAAATTAATTTTTCCGCTTAAACTGGTGTTTTTAACCTTAATGATTTTAGCTGCTTATTTTTCTATTAAATGGCTCTGCATTTTGACCTTTATTTTTGATGCAATAACTGACAACTTGGTTGCCTCAGTAACTTATCCTATCATTTCTTATATCTTAAAAAGCGATAAAATGTATAGCAAACGCAAACTTGTTGAATATTCAGCAACAGACTTGGGGCTTTTAATTGCCAGTTTTTTAATTGGAAGACAGATTGGTTCGTGGCTTATAGATTATAATACTATGATAATGCTTGCATTGCTTTTCACGCTTTGTTCCACCATTTCTGTTATGTTTATAAAAAACGAAAAGGTTTTCTTCGCTGTGCGCAAGAACAACATAAAGAAAATATTCAAAGACAAAATTCTTTGTTTTTACCTGGTTTATTTCTTTATTGGTCAAGTTGCTTATTTCACAGCACTTGGCATGCAACTTTTGATGCTTGTCAGATATGGTCAGTTTACTTCCTCCACAGCGGCGCTCTTTATCGTGGTGGGATGTATTTGTGGTGATATATTTGGAATGCTGGCTCTGAAAAAATTGACTCCAAAAAATGATTATGTGACAATCTTAACCAAGTTTGCATTAAGGTTTTTGTTCTATCTTGCCATAGTCATTTTCCCAATAAAAGAAGTTTTATTTGCTGGAGTATTTTTCTCGCTTTTTATATCGCGGGCTTACGAAAACAAAACGGACGGCATTTATGTCAATAGGTGTGATAAAGCTGATATGTTTGCTTTCAGCAATTTGCGCTATATCTTTGGCTATATGGGGAAAGCACTTGGAACTCTTATAATCGGTTTTACTTTTGAACTTGGACTAAGATACATTTTTGGCATTTGCCTGATATTTGTAGCTTTGCAAATAGCGATGGCACTTTATCTTATCAAAATGCGTAAAAATGAAGCAAAATGGCTGCTTTGTTGAAAAAAAGTTATATCACAGCAGTCAAGGGGGATGATTTTGGAAAAATTAAGAGATTCAAGTGAAGATGAGATGATATTGACATTTTTGAAAGGCGAATTAAATTCAATCAGATTTGATAAAAAATTGCGTCAAATTTTGTATCAACTAAAATTAGATACAAATATAATTTTTAATGGTAATTTGGATTCCAAAGAAGAAAACAATCTAAGAAAGAAAATTATCAAGGAATACAGAGGGTATCCCAATAAGGAATTATTTGGTAATTTTCCTTATATTCATAAATGGGAATTTGTCAAATTTAATCGCAATGACTTAGAGAAACTTTTTTATATTGATTATGATTATTGGAATAAATTATCCAAAGGGACTTCCAAACCTAAAATTGCCGCAAGCACTATCGCTGATGGAGTGGAAATATTTGGTGTGTCAAATGAGCCTTTTATAACTGGAACTAAAATAATCGATACAATTTCTTTTCCTCCAATAATACTAATTACCTGCAATAATAAAAAATTTTTAATCATTGAAGGACATTCAAGAGCGACAATTTATGCAATGAGACCTGACAAATTTGAAGGCACATTTGGTTTTATTGGATATTGCTCTATTGAAGATATGAAAAAATATGATTCTAGAATGTTATAATTTTAATCATAAAAATTAAAAGACGCAAAAGGTTTCTAGGCATTTTCACCATCCAAAAAATAAGAATTAAAAAAAAGCACAACTTTTTGTGCTTTTTTTATGGAGCTTATGATGGGACTCGAACCCATGACCTCAGCCTTACCAATTAAAAAGATTTTAACAAAAACTTTTGCTCTTTGCTAATAAAACCCTTATAAATACTAGCAAAAACGCTAGTGTTTTTTCTTTTGCTGTCAATTCCAAAATTTGCTGACACCTACCGACACCTATGCCTACTTTTCAAGTAAAATGCTATCTATTTTAGACTATCTAGGACTATCTAAAACTAAATATATTACGAATTGAATTTTGTATATTTGATTTTTCCTAATCAAAAATAATATATAAGAAAGTGTATAAGAAAATATATAAGATGATTGACTTTTAATGTGAGAATAGGTTATAATGTAAAAGGAGAAATGATTTATGGAATATTATAAAAAAATAGATAAATCCACATTTGATGGCAGGATTACTGTTCCAAAAAAATATTGGATATACTTTATAGATGTTAATAAAGAGACATGGGGTACACATAGAAAAATTAGCATAAAATTTAAAAATAAAAAATATATCGGGAAATTTTCTTTTGTTTTACAATCAACAGGAAGAAAAGTTTTTCAAATATTTTTAGATACTGAACTTGTTAAAGTATTAAAAAAAGAATTTATTCAATCTTATATTGCAATAGAAAGCCAAAAATTGCTTAACAAAAATAGGAAATTTCATACTGAACTTATTGGCGGAAGTCAAGAGGTGATTGTCTTTGAGAAACTAAATGAAACTGAAATTGAATTGTCAACATTTATAAAAGTTGAAACTCCTTATGATAATTTATTTAAGCACCTTGTTGATTCGAATGTGTTTGGTTGGTTAAGCTTAGAAAAACAAGATCAGATGATTACGAAATATACAAGATGGATGGATATCTCCGAGTTAAAGAAGCATGAAGATCAAAATCATGTTGTTTATTATTTAATTGATGAAATTAAAAAGGAATTATACATTGGTAGTGCAACAAGACTTGGAGATAGAGTAAAGGTTGGGAGAAAGGAAATACCAGGGTGGAATAAATTTATGTATGCGATTATCCATCCTAAGTTTCATCAATATATAAAGGAGATTGAATACCATACGATAATGAGTTTTGCAGCATTTATGAAAAATAATGGCAATAAAGCAAATTGTGGTATATCTGATTACACATTAGTAAATAAAGATTATAAATATTATAGAGATTAAAATTTAATTTTGTCGGTATAAAATAAATTTTTTGTTAAGAGGGTTATAATGGACGAAAAATATATTCCACCTTATGAAATAACTGATGAGATGTTGGAGTTGGTTTCCGAGATTATGGAGAATTTGGGGAGACTCTCTGGGGTTAATAAACTTGAGAAATTGCCAAGGCTTCGCAGGGTAAATAGGATTAAATCAATTCATTCTTCTCTTGCGATTGAAAACAACACTCTTTCAATTGAACAAGTGACAGATGTTATTGATGGAAAGCGAGTGTTTGGACCAAAGGAAGATATAGTTGCTGTTCAAAATGCAAACTTGGCTTATAAGGAATTTGAAAATATAAATCCTTATAGCATTGAAGATTTATTGAGAATTCACGGAATAATGATGAATGGACTTGTAAACGAAGCGGGGAAAATAAGGACAGGACAAGTTGGAGTTTATAACGAGCATGGAAAAGTTGTTCATCTTGCTCCACCAGCGGAGTTTGTTCCAGAGCAGCTAAGGCAACTTTTTGACTGGATAAAGACTAGCCCGGCAAATATGCTTATTAAGTCTAGTGTTTTTCATTATGAATTTGAGTTCATCCATCCATTTCGTGATGGGAATGGAAGAATGGGAAGACTTTGGCAAACTGCGTTTCTTGCAAGTTGGAAGCCAATCTTTGCTTGGGTACCTATTGAAAGTATTATTAAAGATAACCAAAAAGATTATTACAATGCAATAACATTGTCAACAAGTCAGGCGAAATCAAATATTTTTATTGTGTTTATGTTGGATGTGATAAATAAGGCGATTAAAGATATAATAACAGACACAAGAAATCACTATAACCATATAAACAACCAAATTACAGAACTTATGAAAGTTATTGAAAGTTATCCGCAATCTGCAACCGAACTTATGCAAAAACTAAACCTAAAATCTCGCGTTGGTTTTAGAAAAAATTATTTGCAACCAGCCCTAGATGCCGGACTAATCGGTATGACCGAACCAGATAAACCAACCAGTAAGAACCAAAAGTATTTTAGGATTTAGATATTATAACATGAAATATGAAATTTAATAATAAAAATAACAAACTAATTATAGGAAATATATTCTGGCTCTATATAAAAATTATAGTGTTTATATTAATCTTATAAAATTTATAATCTTTTGTAGATATCTTTTTTATTTTCTGTATAAATACAAATAGTTGAAAAATATAAAATTTTAAAATTAAAATTACATAATAAGTTGCATTTTTCTTATTTATATAATATCATTATATCAAGATATATAGATATCATTAGGAGTTTATATGAAAAATACAAAATCTTTAATTATACGTATGTCTCCTGAACTTCATAAACAAATAAAACTTATTGCTGTTAAAAATGATAAAAGTATTAATGAATATGTTGTGGAAGCTATAAAAAAAATTGTAAAAGTTGAAGAAGGGAGAAAAAATGAAAAGCAATAATTACACTTTTATTGATTTATTTGCAGGTGCTGGAGGACTTTCTTTAGGATTCTGCAATGCCGGATATACTGGAATTTTTGCGATAGAAAAAAATAAGGATGCTTTTAGTACTTTATATTTTAACTTAATTTCTAAAAATAAATTTAATTGGCCACAATGGCTACCAAGAACTGAATTAGATATTGTCGAAGTCCTTAAAACATATAAGAAAGAATTATATAAACTTAAGGGGGAAATTGATATTGTTGTAGGAGGTCCACCTTGCCAAGGATTTTCAATGGCTGGAAGAAGGGATCATAGTGATTTTAGGAATACTATGGTAAATAATTATATAGAGTTTGTGAAATGCGTAAAGCCTAAATATATCCTTTTAGAAAACGTTCATGGTATTTCTGTAGATTTTAAATTAAATAATGGAGATAAAATAAAATACTCGGAAGTTGTAATTGAAGGATTAAAAAAATTAGGATATAATATAAAAGTTAAAGAGATTTTTATGGATGAGTACGGTATTCCTCAAAGAAGAAAAAGATTTATTTTGGTTGGAAGTTTGAAAAAAAATATAGATGATTTTTTTGAAAAACTTGACAAGTATAAGTTAAAATTTCTCAAGAAAAAACAGCTAAATATAAGAACTACAGTAGGCGATGCTATTTCAGATTTGTTAGAGAGTAATGGTATCTATAAATGTCCAGATTGTAAACAGTTTTTTTATAGTGGTTATTATGGTAATATTAATACATCATATCAAAGGTTTATGAGAAAAAAAATCAAAAGTGACGAAAATCCAGATAGCCATAGATTTGCGAATCATAGTAAACAAATCCAAGAAATGCAGAAATTTATGATTGAACACTTAGAACATGGAAAAAGATATAAACCATCAGACAATTTGGTTCCAAATTTAAAAAGGAGAGGGGTTGTTTTGTTGGATCCTAATAGCCCAGCTCCAACAGTTACGACTCATCCCGATGATTTTGTACATTATAGTGAACCTAGAATTTTAACAGTTCGTGAATTGGCAAGAATTCAAAGTTTTCCAGATTGGTATCAGTTTAAAGGGAAATATACAACAGGTGGGGAATTAAGGAAAAAAGACGTACCAAGATTTACACAAGTTGGTAATGCAGTTCCGCCATTGTTTGCAGAACAATTGGCAGAAATATTTAAGGAGTTTTTATACAATGATTAAAAAATTAAATTTTAAAGTTAGTGCTGGTTTAAAAAATATTATTGGAAAAGAATTAATAACAAATAAGTTTGTTGCTATTTTTGAATTAGTTAAAAATTCTTTTGATGCGAACTCAAAAAAGGTGGATATAACCTTTAATTATAAAAAAGATGAAATAGATAGTATTGAAATACAAGATTATGGGAAGGGGATGGACTCTAATCAGATAATAAATAATTGGTTAAATGTAGCATATTCTGACAAAAAACTTGAGAATGCCAGAAAAAAGGGCATAAAATTTGAAAGAGAACAATTAGGTGCAAAAGGTGTTGGTAGGTTTTCATGCGATAGAGTTGGCTCTATTGTTGATTTGTATACACGAAAATATAATGAAGATGTGGTTCATCATGTTTCAATTAATTGGGATAACTTTGAAAATGTTGATGAACAAAGTTTTTTAGATATACCTGTTGAATATGAAGATCTTATTATTGAGACATTTCCTAAGCAAGGAACTTTAATTAAAATTTCTAATTTAAGGGAAAAATGGGATAGGAATGAATTATTGTCTTTAAAAAGAATGTTAATGAAACTTATTTCTCCAAATACAGACAACTCATCAGAATTTTCAATAGAATTACATGCAGAATTAGAGTTAGAAAGAGATAAAATGTATAATAATGATAGAGATATTGTTAATGGTGTTATAAAGAATACTTTATTTGAATCATTAAATATTAAAACAGTAGCTTTAACTGTGGACATCGACCCTATAGGGAAAGAAATAATTACATCTTTAAATGATAAAGGACAGGAAGTTTTCTATATAAAAGAGAAGAATGAGGATTACACAACACTTAAAGATATTCATTTAAAATTATTTTATATGAATCGTAAGGCAAAGTTGTTGTTTTCAAAAATAATGGGAATATCACAAGTTTCATATGGGAATATATTCGTGTTTAAAAATGGATTTAGGATATTACCATATGGTGAAATCGACGATGATTTCTTTGGCATTAATTTAAGACAACAACAAGGAACTAGAAGATATTTTGGTACAAGAGATTTAGTAGGAAGAATAGAAATAAATGGTGAAGCTAAAGGATTTGTTGAAGTATCTAGTAGAGACAAGGGATTTATAAAATCAAGACAAGTAGATGAGTTAAAAAAATTTTTTGTTGATAAAATGAAGATCCTTGAGACATATGTTGTAGATGTTTTAGATTGGGGAGATCCTGATTCTGAAATGTTTAGTGTTGCAAATATAAATTTTGAAAAACTAGTAAAACAAATTGCTGGTATAACAAAGAAAACAAATCCGATAGAACTTAGATATGATGAAAATATAATTGCAGAAGTTTCAAAAAAGGTAGCAGATTCTTCAATTCAAAATTCACTTAATAAAATATCTTTGATAGCCGAAAAAAATAATAATGAACAGCTATTATCATTAATTAATTCTACAAGAAAGAGAGTAGAAGATTTACAAGAAGTAAATCGAAAACTTATTTCAAAAAATGAAGAGCAAAGAAAACAACATGAAGATACAAAACAGGAACTACAAAGAATAACAAATCAAAACTATTTTTTGGAAAATACGACAAATGAGGATTTTGTAAAAGCTAAAGAAATAATACATTTGAATATGTTGTTCGCAAATAAGATTAAAGAATATATTGAAATAATATTCGACAATATAAAAAATAAAAAAGAAGACAATATTTTAAAAAATCTTGCACAGGTTGACTTTTTGGCTAGTAAAATATATTCGATAAGTAATTTTGGTTTAAAAGCAAATTTTTCATTAAAGTCAGATATACAATTAGATTCAGATTTAGTAGCTTTTATCAATGAATATGTAAGAAATATATATGATAGATCTCCAAATTTAGGAATGAAAGTTACAATAACAAACAATTTGGACAAAGAAATTAAATTAAAGTTTTCAGCATCAGAAATAGTTGCAGTCATTGAAAACTTAATTAGCAATTCTAATAAAGCTCATGCTAAAAACTTATATTTAAATTTTAGTAATGATGAAAAATATTTAATTTTAGATGCTTTAGATGATGGGGACGGGTTGAATAAATCTATAAGAAATAAAGAGGAGATATTTAAATTAGGTTATACTTCTACAGAGGGATCAGGAATTGGACTTTATACGATATCAAAAATATTAAAATCTATGAATGGAACAATAGAATTAATAGATACAAATTTTTCTTTTGGACTAAGGATGAAAATAGCATATGGACATAAAATTTAAATTATTAATAGTTGATGATAATATTCTTGATGAAGAAGATTCAACATATCAAAAAATAAAGAAAAAGGTTGAATCTATGGGCTTGATTCCAGATATAAAATTGTCTAATGGCTCAGACTATAAGGAAGTAGTTAAATCTGAGGATTATGATTTATATCTGATAGACTATAGCTTAGTTAATGATATTAGTGGGCATGAGGTTATCAGGGAAATCAGGGATAACAATAGAAGTTTGACAGATATAATATTATATTCAACGACAAATGAAAATTTATTTCAAAAAATTGATAAATTTCAGCTTGATGGAGTGTATATATGCAAGCGAGATGATTTAATTTTAAAAACCGAGAAGATATTAGAAAAATTAGAGAAAAGGACACTTAACCCATTATCATTACGAGGTGTAGTATTGCACAATTATAGTGATATTGAATTTAGATTAAGGAAATTTCTACTTGAATTATATGAGGGACAATCTCAAGAGTTAAAACAAGTTATATCAAATGAAGTAGATAAACTGGTTGAAGAGGGTAATGATAATTTTACTAAAAAGATCAACGAGTGTAAATCTAGTGAAGATTATGTTAGAAGTTTGTTTTTGAATAAAAATTATTTATTTGATATGTGCAAAAAAATAAATTTGCTAAAACTCTTTAAAAAATATAGGTTAGTTAATATATCAGATCGGGATATAAACTTGTTGAAATCATTAAATAATATTAGAAATAATTTGGGACATGCTAAAATTATTATTAAAAATAAAGAAATGATAATACAAGATATAAATGATTTAGAATATAAATATACCCAAGATGAGTGCAAAGACATAAAAAATAAAATTATTCGTGCAGTTAAAATTCTTGATGAGTTGGAAATGCAAAAGTAAATTTTTCTGATTTTAATTTTATAATACATAAATTTAACAATGTGTTATAATAGTCTAAAGAAAAAGTTTTATAAACGAATTTATTTTTATAAAGGAACTATTTAAAAATGAAAAATATCAAGAAATGATACATTTTTAAAATATCATTTCCTATGCTCCATCTGCAGATCCCTTTGTGATAGCTAAGGCTAAGTGTGAAAATGCAATAGTTGTAACTATTGAAGAGCGAAAACTAAATTCATCTAGGACGCCTACAGTGTGTGATGATATTGGGATAAGATGTATTAGTTATGAAGATTTTATGAGTGAGTATATTAGATAAATAAAGTTTATAATTTATTAAAGTTAATGCGAATTAAATATTTTATATATAAATTATTGGTTTATTATGCTTTTGGGCATATCTGACGGTGTGGTAAGCTCCACTTTTGTAAGTTTCTTCTATGTGACAGACTAAAATGTCACAGTTGTCAATAATCCATTCATTGCGTTTGGTTATCTTTTGTTTGTAATGTAGTGTTTCAATGTTGGGCAAGATAGAACCATCGTAACAAGAAGGGAGTTCGTATTTCTCTTTATCGTGATGATAATAAGTTAAAATGCGAATAAGTTTAATGTGTGGATATTTACGTTTCAATTGAATTACGGCATCTGCACACTTTTTATCAAAAGCACCATAATTGCCATCATAAAATATTGTGTATCCTTTATTGATTAGTTCTTCAATGGTTTGCAAAAGTTTCTCTTCAACACCTATGCAGTGCCATTCATATCTATGTCCTGCGAAAGCAACAATTTTATCTTGCATTAAGTTCTCCTTTTAAGCAAAAGAGAACATTGTTAGATGATTTTTTTGAAAAATAATTTCACCATCAATTCTAACGATAGGTGTAGACAAAAATATAGCATATATAAATAAAAAATCGCAAAATTATAATAAAATGACTTAAATTTTGCAAAAAATCTTAAAAATTTAATAAAAACATAGCAAAAAAGACCATCTATCGTTAGAATAGATGGTCTTTTTATAGTAAAAAATTATTTTATAACTTCACTTAATAATTCCCAATCTTGTGAATGGATATCATCATTATAATTACTTCTACAGATACATAATTCTTCACTTTGTTTGTCATAGCGTACAAATCCACCTTTTAAATTATAATCTTTTAAGTATCGTTTTAGTTCAATGAATTTCTTTGAAGAAAAAATATCAATGTCTTCGCTTTCGCCAGTTCTGTCAAAACCACCTTTAGTTTCAACAATCCAAATTTCACCTTTCACAGAGATTATATAATCAGGATAGAATAGTTTTTGTCTGTTGGAATTATCTAAGTAAAGAATGGAAAGATATGCATCTCCTTTATCACCATTTTTATAGAACCAATCAATAGCATTGCATTTTTCACAAAATTTCTCAAACTTCTTCTCGGAAGATGAGCGTGGTTCTGCTGACATTAAATATCCATTATATACATTTTTTCTACTTTCAGATTGAACCTTACTTTGCTCATCGTAAGTGAACATACAGGAGCGGGGGATAAAGAAATCTTTTTTAGATACACTATGAAATTCAATTCCTAACTGATCAAGTTCTTTTGCCATTGCTTTTTTAACAATACTACGCAACAAATCCGTATTATTTATAACAAATGCATATAATTGCTTAGTTGATAGGCTTAATATTTTATTTCGATATTCAAATTTTTCACCAAATAATTTTCCTATAATGGCATTCATAAAAGAGTATTCTAATCCGATTTCAAGTCCAATTCTTCCAACTCTGTTATGATAATCTCTTCCGTGGATATGAGTGTTTATTGGCTCTTGAATTTTAATTACATTCAATTTATCTTTTTCTGACAATTCACTTAGTTTTACAATATTTCCAGAAAGAGTATAGCGTATTATTTCATTTGAAAATTCAAAACCATTTGATTGAAGTCTTAATTTGTTTTGGACTTTATTACCTGTAAGACCAAATTCCTGTTGCATATACAGTTTTATTGATTTTAATGCTTTTCTAGGGTCTCTAATGTCAGTAACCATTGTTCGTTGTTCTTTTATTAATTTTATTTTCTTATACTCATTTTTTAAGAATAATGTCTTTGCTTCTAATGCTCCTTTTCCTAAAGCTGTTTTAACACCTTCAGTAAATTTACTATCAAAAGTGTATAGATAACAACTATCTAAAGCATCATTATCATAGTGCTTTGCTTCTGGCATTCTTCTAATGCGTCCAATAGTTTGTATTTCGAATGTTTCATCCATATTTTCACGAAGTTTGACTAAAATACTTGCTCTCGGACAATCCCAACCAGTTGCTACTGCTTGTTTTATTATGACAGCAACTTGATTGGAATTATTTTTTGAGATGTTATCCAAATTTTCGTGTCTATTTGAAAGCCAAATGGCTAAATCATTTTCATAATTAATACCATTATCTTCAAAAAACTTTTCTATCGTATCAAGCAACGCATCAGAATTATTTGGCATTTGGACAATTATTAAAGGATTTACATCAACATTTTTGCTAAGATATAATTGTCTTAATTCTCGTTGTTTATTCAATGCTTTTTCAAGTAAATAATTTGTTTGATTGTCAGTTTCTATTATTTGTGGAAAATTTTCATTAATAACTAAAAGCTTTTTGATAAGTCCTTCAGCAATTACTTCTTCTTCGCTAATATTTATAAGTTTTGCTTTCTTGTCAAGTATTGGAGTTGCTGAACAACGAATAATTTTATCTGTATGAAATAATTGTATGATTGCATCTGCTTTGTCTGTAAAATTTGTATGACTTTCGTCAATAATAATTTTAAATTCAAGTCCCTGATTAAATGCTTTTTCAATCCACTCTAAAAAATTTGTTCTTTCACTGTCTTTGAGAGCATTATTACTTTTCTTTGTAAGTTTTTCCCAGTTAATGAAACAACTATCATTTTCTTCAAAACCACTTGTCATAACATCTGTCAAAAGTTTTGTTTGTGCATTGTGAATATATCTATCCATTTTTTCTTTACTTTGCTCTTCCAAACTGCCTTTACCGGGTGTAAGCCATATAAAAACAGTTTTTGAATGACCTTTTAAGTATTCATCCATAAAGTGAGTGAGAATAATAGTTTTGCCACTACCAGTAGGACTTTTTAAAATTATATTATGTATGATATCTTCTTCCATACATTCCAAAAGCTGTTTAATTGCATTTAACTGAAAATTTGCTAATTGGATATTCATATTAATCCTCCAAGTCTCTGTAATAGTAATCAGGGATTATGTTGACTTTTATCTTATTGTTTTTGAACATTTCTTCTTGTTCTTTAGTAGGTAAGATATCATGTCCAAGGTAAATTGTTTTACATTCGGCTGGTATGTTATTCATAAAGTTGTCTAGTTCTTCTTCTGTAATAATAATTGTAAGCTCTTTGTTGCCATTAAAATTTATACCATTTTCAAGTTCCACAAGTTCTTTGACATGCTTTAAAAGTTCATCAGCATATTCATAGTAAAATTTATCTGTAATAGGAACAAAATCGACTTTCATATATTTCAAACTTGCTTTATACTTCTCTTTTTCAATAACTCTTTTGATTCTTTCATAAGTTATATCTCTACAAATGTTATTTTCATTATTAGTGCAGAGAATAAATTTTCTATTACCACCATCTTCAGCATTTAATCTCATAACTGCATGTCCAGTAGTTCCAGAGCCAGCAAAGAAATCTAAAATTGTAATGTCATTTGGCAATTTTGTAATTTCTATAAGAAACTGAACTAATCCTACGGGTTTAGCAAAAGAAAAGTTTAATCCTAAATTTAGGACTGATTTTGTTCCTTGCGAATTTACATAATCATATATTACATCTTCAGGAAGCAATGTTTCGTTTTCTTTATCGGATAAATAAACTTTATCATAAATATTCCATTTAGAAGGATTTCCATTACTATCAATTAATGGACAAGATGAACTTGCTTTTGTAAAGATTAATTTAGATTTATTAGATAGATAAGTATCTCTTGACCAGCGCCAACATTTGTCATTGTTTGATAAAGGTTTTACTTGAGCCCCATCTTCTTCTTTCTCAGGGAAAACATTTCCAGGTGGAATAATCAGACTACCATCAGGACATTTTATGTAATATCTTTGATTAGGGCGAGAATCTAAAGACGGTTGATATAAAGATGCACCATTTTTCTTATATTGACCATTTTCATCTTTATACTTAAAATCTTTTATGTTAATTTTATTACCTGCACAAAATTTCCAAGTGATACTTGAAACATTTTTAGCATATACTAAGACATAATCTTTAGTTGGTTTAAAGAAAGTGCCTTTGTTTGATGTTCTCTTTGCTACTCTTGTACAACAAGATATGTAGTTTGTTTCACCGAAAATGTCATCGCATAACAGTTTAAGAGAGCTAACTTCTTCATCACCAATAGAAATAAAAATAAAACCTGTCAGTGACAATAGATTCTTTGCTATACATAATCTGCTATGCATAAACGAGAGCCACTTACTATGATTAAACAAGTCAGTTGAATCGATAAATTTATCATCATACACAAAATCATTACCACCAGTATTGTAAGGTGGGTCTATGTATATTAAATCTATTTTTCCTTTAAGAATTTTTTCTAAAAGTTGCAATGAAGCAAGATTATCTCCTTCAATTAAAAAATTCATTTGACCACCATTGTCAATAAATAAACTTTCATCTTCTTTTAAAATTGGGACATTGTTTTCAAGTATATCATCAATAGCTTCTTTATGTTCTTCAAAAACAAGTCCATATTTTTTGCCTTTAATATCTTTTTCTATTTCAGCAATATAAGTTAATAAGTTCTTGGTATTCTTGTCTTGTGGAGCTTGTTGAATAAATGTCTTTATTGCATTGATTTTTTCAATGAGTTTTTCTCTCTTTTCTTTTGAAATATTAGTGGCCATTTTTACTCCTAAAAAGACCACCTATTATTACGATTATTGACTGAAAAAATAGTTTTAATATTAAAATCAATCATAAATTTTTGTAAAATTGATACAAATTTC
>CALVMU010000001.1 GCA_944348085.1 uncultured Clostridia bacterium | reverse complement strand
CCCTATGCAATTTAGGAAACAAGCTCTTGCATCACTCTCTTTTTAATTATTAGTCCGTTTTAACCCTACGGGTTATTATCCGCTCATTTTTTTATTGGTATGGTTGAAAGTGACTGCAATTTTGCTTATATTGCTTTTTAAGGCAAGAAGTTTTAGTCCATTTTAGTGATAAAAATTGTTGATTTTTGGTGAGAAGGTTTAAAAATGTTTGAAATTGGAAAAAGAAAATATAAATTATTTTAAAAAAATGGTTGACAAATTATGGGCATATTGGTATAATATTTGCAACTATAAGAGCGCTTGTGAAGAAATTTTGTGAATTTTAAACTGAAAACAGGGCATTTTATGGCTTTTTTTGGTGCCATAATGTCTTTTTTTCGTCTTTTAACAGCCTCGAAAAATTAAGGAGCAGAAAAGATGTCAGTAAATCTTAAGAAAGTAAAGTCTGGAAAATCTATCAGATACACATTTGGACAATTCAGAGATTGTGTGGAAGTTCCACCACTTCTTGAAATACAAAAAAATTCTTACAAAAATTTTCTTGAAAATGGCATCAAGCAAGTTCTTGATGAATTTTTCCCACTCACAGACTATTCAGGAAAAGCAAAACTTTACATCACTGAAATTTTGCCTTTTGCTGAGCCAAAATTTGATGTTGGCGAATGCAAACGCCGTGGGTCAACTTATTCTTCTCCACTTAAGGTGAAGGCTAGATTTGTTGTTGAAGAAACTGGACAAGCTGTTGAGCAAGAGGTATTTCTTGGCGATGTTCCAATGATGACAGAGCAAGGCTCTTTCGTTTTCAACGGAATTGAAAGGGTTGTTATCAACCAAATCGTCAGAGCACCAAGCGTTTATCTTAAACGCGAAAAAGAAGACAACTCAACTCTCAAAGCGCAAATGATTCCAGTGCACGGAACTTGGATTGAAGTTGTTCAAGGCGCAAATGAAATGCTTAAAATCATGCTTGAGAGAAAGAACAAGCTTTCTCTTGGCGTTTTCCTTAAATGCTTTGGCTTTACAAATGAAGAAATTTTAAAGCTTTTTGGCAACAACAGATACATCAAAAATGTTTTGGACAAAGAGCCTCAGACAACTCAAGAAGAGGCACTTATTGAGTTTTCAAGAAAGACCAGACCTTCTGATATTCCTTCTGCTGAAAACACAAGAAGCTTTATCAACGCATCATTCTTTACCGATGCTTACTACAACTTGACTAGAGTTGGAAGATACAAATTCAACAAGCGTCTCGCTCTTAAAGAAAGATTGCCTGGACTTGTTTCTTGCGACGATATTATCGTTGATGGCGAGCTTTTGGTTAAGAAAGGGGAAGAATTTACAACTGAATCTGCAACCAAAGTTCAAAATGCTGGTGTAAACGAAGTTTGGGTTCAGCTTGCTGACAAAAAACACTTAATGCGTGGCAACAACCGCGTGACTTTGAGTGAAGTTTTCCCATGCAAGCAAGAAGAACTTGGCATCAACGAAGATGTTTACTATCCTGTGCTTAGCAAGATTTTGAAGGAAAACAAATCTAAAGAAAAGAGAATGGAAGCCATTAAAAATTCCGCTAAAGAGCTTATTATCACAACTCTTACTATGGATGACATTTTGGCAACAATCTCTTGCTATCTTGATGTGCTTGAAGGCATTGGAACTATTGATAAAATCGAACACCTTTCAAATAAGAGGGTGGCAACAGTTGGCGAACTTACTGCAAAAGCTTTCCGTGATGGTGTTTTCAAACTTTCAACAAACATCAAAGAGACTTTGCAAGGCCGTGACTTTGTTGAGGTTACACCTTCTCAAATTATGAACCCTAAAGCTGTAAACAAAATGCTTAGAGATTTCTTCTCTCAATCACAGCTTTCTCAAATCATGGATCAAAAGAACCCTCTTTCTGGTATCACTCAGAAGAGAAGAGTTTCAGCTATCGGACCTGGAGGTATCAAAAAGGAGCGAGCTGATCCTGAAATCCGTGATATTCACTACACACACTATGGCAGAATCTGCCCAATTGAAACTCCTGAAGGTCAATCAATTGGTCTTATCAACACTTTGGCTGCTTATGCAAAAATCAATGAATATGGTTTCCTTGAAACACCTTACAGAGTGGTTGACAAAGAAAAAGGCGTTGTGACAAACAAAATTGAATACAAAATGGCTGATGTTGAAAATGACTCTTATATCGCACAAGCCATTGAGCCTATCGACGAAGAAGGTCATTTCATCAACAAGCGTGTAAATTGCCGTCATGGAGCAAGCATTTTGGAAGTTCCTTCTTCAATGGTTGACTATGTCGATGTTTCACCAAGACAAGTTATTTCAGTCGCAACAAGCCTTATTCCATTTGTAAACGGCGACGAAACAAACCGTGCGCTTATGGCTGCAAACATGCAGAAACAGGCAGTTCCTCTTTTAAGACCAGAAGCTCCAATCGTTGGAACTGGAATGGAGGCTAAAGCTGCTCACGACTGCGGTTATGTTCATCTTGCAAAGCATGACGGAACAGTTAGCTATGTTTCAGCAAATGAAATCAGAGTTTTGACTGAAAATGGCGACGAAGATATTTACACTCTTTCAAAATTTGCAAAGGCAAATGATGACATCTGCTTCAATCAACGTCCTTGCGTTGTGAAGGGTGAGAAAGTTAAGAAAGATGATGTTTTGACTGATGGTTATTCAACTGACCATGGCGAGCTTGCGGTTGGTAAGAATGTGCTGGTTGGCTATCTTAACTGGGAAGGTCAAAACTTTGAGGACGCTATCCTTATCAACGAAAGACTTGTAAAAGAAGATGTTTACACATCCATCACACTTTTTGACCAAGAAATCAAGTGCAGAACCACAAAACTTGGCGACGAAATCATCACTCGTGATATTCCAAACCTTGGTGAAGATGCTCTCAAAGACCTTGACGAAAACGGAATTATCAGAATCGGTGCTGAAGTGCATCCAAATGATATTCTTGTTGGAAAAGTTACTCCAAAAGGAGAAACAGAGCTTACACCTGAAGAGCGCCTTCTTCGTGCAATCTTTGGTGACAAAGCAAGAGAAGTTCGCGACACATCTCTTCGTGTTCAACACGGAAAAGGTGGTGTGGTTGTCGATGTTCAAGTGTTCTCTAAGAAAAACAAAGACGAACTTGAGCCTGGCGTTACAATGATGGTTAAAGTTACTGTTGCACAGAAGAGAAAAATCTCTGTCGGCGACAAAATGGCTGGACGCCACGGAAACAAAGGTGTCGTTTCAATCGTGCTTCCTGAAGCTGATATGCCATTTATGGCAAACGGCAGACCTCTTGACCTTGTTCTTAACCCAATTGGTCTTCCTTCTCGTCTTAATATCGGACAGCTTCTTGAAGTTCACCTTGGACTTGTTGCAGGCACACTTGGCATGAAAGTTGCAACTCCAGCATTTGACGGAGCAACAGCTGACGAAATCCGTGAGCTTTTGGTTGAAAACAACTTCAGACCAGACGCAAAAGTTCAACTTTACGACGGCAGAACAGGTGAGCCATTTGACAACCTTTCAACTGTTGGAACAAAATATATGCTTAAACTTGAACACATGGTTGACTCAAAAATCCATGCTCGTTCAATTGGACCTTACGCTCTTATCACACAACAACCTCTTGGCGGAAAAGCTCTCTTTGGTGGTCAGAGATTTGGTGAAATGGAAGTTTGGGCACTTGAAGCTTATGGTGCAAGCCATGTTCTTCAAGAAATGCTTACTGTTAAATCTGATGACCTTAATGGCAGACTTAAAACTTACGAATCAATCATCAAAGGACTTCCTATCGCTGAACCTGGAATTCCTGAATCATTTAAAGTTCTTGTTAAAGAGCTTCAAGCGCTCGGTCTTGATGTCAAGATTTTGACTGAAGGCAACAAAGAGATTTCTCTTGCTGAGCTCAGCCAAGACGAACAAGACGCTTCACCACTCGCACAAGACACCGAAAAAGACCTCAACAAAGAAATTCTTGACTTTGACGATGTTCTTCCAAGCGAGAGCGAACAGAGCGAAAAAGAACTTCAAGAAGTGTTTGAAGAAAGCACAAAAAATGATTCACTTGACAGCCTTGACTTGTTTGACGATTTTGGCGATTTCGATGAATAATTAAAAGGGGATTAGTTATGTTTGAACTTAACAATTTTGACTCCATACAAATAGGCATTGCTTCACCTGAGAAAATCCGTGAATGGTCTCATGGTGAAGTAACCAAGCCTGAAACTATCAACTACCGCACTCAAAAACCTGAGCGTGACGGTCTTTTTTGCGAGAAGATTTTTGGACCTAGAAAAGACTGGGAATGTCACTGCGGAAAATATAAAAGAGTGCGCTATAAGGGTGTAATCTGCGACAAATGTGGCGTTGAAGTTACAAGAGCAAAGGTTAGACGCGAGCGTATGGGACATATCGAACTGGCCGCTCCTTGCACACACATTTGGTTCTTCAGAAACATTCCTTCAAAGATTGGAACAATCCTTGAAATGACGCCAAAAGCTCTTGAGCAAGTTGTTTACTATGTTGGATATGTTGTGCTTGACCCTAAAAACACAGATTTTGTTTACAAACAAGTGATCACAGACAAAGAATATCGTGAAGCTTGTGAAAAATATGGCGCTGATGCTTTCAAAGTTGGCATGGGCGCAGAGGCTATCAAACAGCTTTTGAGCGAAGTTGACCTTGAAAAAGAGTCTAAAGCGCTTAAAGAGGCACTCTTGACTTTGAAAGGTCAAAGAAAAATCAAAGCTATGAAAAAGCTTGATGTTATCGAATCTTTCATCAAGAGCGGTAACAACCCAACTTGGATGGTTCTTGATGTTATTCCAGTTCTTCCACCTGACCTTAGACCTATGGTTCCACTGGATGGTGGCAGATATGCAACAAGTGACCTTAACGACCTTTACAGACGAGTTATCAACAGAAACAACCGTCTTAAAAAGCTTGTTGAGCTTGGCGCACCTGATGTTATTATCAGAAACGAAAAGCGTATGCTTCAAGAGGCTGTCGACAACCTTATCGACAACGGAAAACGCGGAAAAGCTGTTCAATCTTCAAAGCAACGCGACCTCAAATCTTTGACCGCAATGCTTGGTGGAAAACAAGGTCGTTTCCGTTTGAACCTTCTTGGAAAACGTGTTGACTATTCTGGACGTTCTGTTATCGTTGTTGGACCAGAACTTAAAATGTATCAATGCGGACTTCCAAAAGAAATGGCTCTTGAACTTTTCAAACCATTTATCATTCACAAACTTGTTTCTTTGAACAAATCACACAACATCAAAGCTGCAAAGCGCATGATTGACAAAGAAAAACCTGTTGTTTGGGACATTTTGGACGATGTTATCAAAGATCACCCAGTGTTCTTGAACCGTGCGCCTACACTTCACAGACTTTCTGTGCAAGCATTTGAGCCTGTTCTTGTTGAAGGAAGGGCAATCAAACTTCACCCATCAGTCTGCGCTGCTTTCAACGCTGACTTCGACGGCGACCAGATGGCTGTTCACGTTCCACTTTCTCTTGACGCAAGGGCAGAGGCAAGAACTTTGATGCTTGCTTCAAACAACCTTTTGAAACTCTCTGATGGTGAGCCTATTATCACTCCATCTCAAGATATCGTTTTGGGTTGCGCATACCTTACAATCTTAAAACCTGGTGCAAAAGGTGAGGGCTCAGTGTTCTCTTCTAAAGAAGAAGCGATCATGTCTTATCAAACAGCAAACACTCACATTCAAGCACCTATCAAAGTTAGACTTACTGCAACAGTTGATGGAAAACAATATTCTAAACTTGTTGAAACTTCAGTTGGAAGACTTATTTTCAACGACAGTGTTCCACAAAACCTTGGCTTTGTTGACAGAACTAAGGAAGAAAACTATTGCGAGCTTGAATTTAACAAAGTTATGTATAAAAAAGACCTTGCAAAAATCTTTGCTAAGGCCTATGACAAACTTGGAACAACAGGATGCTCTGTCCTTGTTGATAAAATCAAAGATTTGGGATATAAATATTCAACGCTCAGCGCTATCACTGTAAACGCGTTTGACATTGAAGAGCCACCTGCTAAAAAAGAAATTATCAAAGAGGCTGAAGGGGAAGTTCTTGAGAACGAAAAACTTCTTCGTCGTGGACTTATCACAAATGACGAAAAACTTCGTGCCAATATTGATATTTGGGAAAAGGCTAAATCAAAAGTTGAAAAAGAGGTTTTTGACTATCTTGATGACCAAAGCGCATTCAAATTTATGTGTATTTCTGGAACTCGTGGTTCTCGTGACCAAATCAACTCTATCTGTGGTATGGTTGGAATCAAAACAACCGCTTCAGGTGAAAAGATTGACATTCCTATCAAATCTTCATTCAGAAATGGTCTTTCACCAATGGAATATTTCCTTTCTGCTCGTGGTATTCGAAAAGGTCTTACCGATACAGCTCTTAAAACAGCTGACTCAGGTTACCTTACAAGAAGACTTGTCGACATCTCTCAAGATGTTGTTGTCACAAGCGAAGACTGCTTTGCAGAACTTGGCGAAAAAGTCAAAGGTGTTTATGTAAGCGAACTTGTTGTTGACGGAACAGTTCAAGAAACTTTGTCAGAGCGAATTTATGGCAGAGTTGCTGTTGATCCTGTTGTTGATCCAGCTACTGGAGAGGTTATCGTTGAGGCAAACGAAATGATTTCTCTCAAACAAGCTGAAGCAATCGAAAAAGCTGGCATCAAGAAAGTTCAAATCAGAACAAACCTTACTTGCCGATGCAAACATGGCGTTTGCGCTAAATGTTATGGAAGAGACCTCAGTGGAAAAGACCTTGTCACTGTTGGCGAAGCTGTTGGTATTATCGCAGCTCAGTCAATCGGTGAACCTGGAACTCAGCTTACAATGAGAACCTTCCACTCTGGTGGTGTTGCTTCTGCGCTTGATATCACACAAGGTCTTCCTCGTGTTGAAGAAATCTTTGAAGCAAGAAAACCAAAAGGTGAAAGCCTTTTGAGCGAAGTTGCTGGAAAAGTTACAATCAAACAAGATGCAAAATATTTCTACTTTACAATCGCATCTCGTGAAGGCGATATCGACTATGAAGTTAAAAAACCTGCAGTTGTGCTTGTTAAAAATGGCGAAACTGTTGAACCAGGAACTCAACTTACAGCTGGTGCAATCAATCCTGCAGACCTTCTCAGAATGAAGGGCGTTAAAGGACTTGAAGACTATCTTCTTAGCCAAGTTATCGCAACTTATCGCGGACAAGGTGTTGCCGTTAACGACAAACACGTTGAAATCATTATCAGACAAATGCTTAAGAAAGTTAAAGTTGAGTCTGCTGGTGACACAAGCCTTCTTCCTGGAGAAATTGTTGATGTTTATCGTTGCGACGAAGAAAACGAACGCGTTCTTCAAGAGGGCGGAGTGCCTGCAACTGTTAAGAGAATTTTGCTTGGTATCACAAAAGCTTCACTCTCAACAGAAAGCTTCCTTTCAGCTGCTTCCTTCCAAGAGACTTCAAGAACTCTTACCGATGCTGCTGTTAAAGGCAAGGTTGACAAACTTTTAGGCCTTAAGGAAAATGTTATCATCGGAAAACTTATTCCTGCCGGAACTGGTATCAAAGAATATCGTTCTGTAATGCCAGTTGTGGTTGAAGATAAAGAAGAAACCGTTGACGGAAGCATTGCTTAAAATCAAAATAAAAAACTGGGCAAATTTGCTCAGTTTTTTTGACTGTTTAATAAAAGTCCAAAATGCAATAGGGTAAAAGTAAAAGCGAAGACGATCTCTTCGCTTTAAATTTTTTTGGGAGGAGAACCTCGTCACAAACTTCGATTATGCAAAGTTTTTGCAAAACTTTTGCTCTTACGCTTGTTTGCTCCTCTTCCCAAAAATCTTTCGATTTTCGGGAGCCCTAATATACCGGGTTCGATTCCGTTTATGAAATAAAGAAATAAAAAAACGAAGATTGTCTCTTCGCTTAATTTTTTGGTAGCCTCTAGGGGAATCGAACCCCTGATTCCGCCGTGAGAGGGCGGCGTCTTAACCTCTTGACCAAGAGGCCACAAGCAAGCATTTATATATTATCAGAAAATTCATAAAAATGCAAGTGTTTTCTTTGTTTTTTTGTAAAAAGAAGACATTTTTGCAAATTGAAAATTTTATCATTTTTAAAAATAAAAAATAGTGGCATATGTATTGCCACTATTTCAAATTTAATTTGAGATTTTTGGTGAAAGCTTTATAGTCAAAATCTTTCAAGGTTTCGTCATTTGAAACAATACTGAGATATGGCTTTGATGACAAAGTTTCTTTTATTCGTAGATAGAAATCTTCAAAATCAAAATTTTTAAGTATTCTCATTTTTTCATCATCTAGGTTGGAGCTAGATAAGCGATGATATATTTGATAATTATTTAACACATTTTTGCAAGTTGCATACAAAGGCATTGAATCAAAATTTATTTGTTTTAGCATGTCTTTTATTATAAAATCATAGGCTTTTTTTAAGTTATCTTTTGTCAAATTTGCAATAAAAGTGTTGTAATTTTCAAGTAGATTTTCCACGCTAGCATTTGACGGTATCTCTATGCGAAGAAAACAACTGTTTCCAATATTTTCTGGATATGAATGAACACTATAACACAGTCCTTTTTCTTCTCGGAAATATTTGTTTAACAGACCATGCATGCTTGCATTTATAATTGTATAAAATAAATCAGTTTTCAAATCAAAACCATTCTTTATAGGATGAAATCTATATCGCAAACATATAGTTGTTTGATGTGCGTTTTTATCGTGAACAAGGGTGTAAAATGGCTGTCTGAAAGTTTGTAAATCTTGAATAATTGTTCCTTTATGATTTGAAGAAGGCAATTTGTTTAAAATTTTCGCAATTTGTTTTGCTTGTTTAGCGCTTGTATTTCCTCCAATCATTGCAGTCAAGTTATTAAGTGTGATAAAATTTTCTTTAAATTCTTTTACATCGTTTATTTTTATGTTTTTTAAAGTTTTTTCATCTCCAATCGAGCTTAATTCAAAATGTTTAGCATATTTATTCATATAAATTTTAGGCAAAAATACAGATAATTCATCTATCTCTTTTGATTTTTTATAGTTGATTTCGTTTAATATAATTGACTTCTCTCTTTCAAATTCTTCCTGATTATATGTCAAATTTAAGATTGAGTCCATCAAAAAATCTAATGCCTTCATCACTTCTTCATATAAACCTAAATAGTGAAATGTTATATAACTTGTATTGGTTGAAGCAGCAATCAATAATTCATTATTTATCTTGTTTTTCATTTTTTGCGTCTTTGTTGTTGTGCTAAATGACATAATGGCATGCTCACAAAAATGCGCTAGACCTTTTTTGTTGTATGGTTCATTTAAATAGCCAGCTTTAAAAGTTAAAGTTATCATTGTCGCTCGGCTGGTTCTTCTAGGGTAGTATAAAAGTTCGCCTCCATTATTAAGCTTTATTAACTTAGTTTTCATTTGTTCCTCCCAATTTTTTTAAGTTTTTGGTGAAAGTTTTGTAATCAAAAGCTTTAAAACTGTCATCGTTTGAAACAATGCTGAGATATGGCTTTGAGGACAAGGTTTGCTTTATCATATCATAAATTTTTTCAAATTGAACAGACTTATAAACATCTTCAGTCTCTTTGTTTAATTTGTCGCCTCCAAGCTTTTTATAACTTACAAAATTTTCGATGTTTATAACTGACAAATCTAAAATTTGAAGAACATCAAAATTTGTGAAATTTATCTTATTTTTCTTTGCTATTTCAAATTTTTCTTGCAAATTTTCTTTTGTCAAGCTTTGCAAAAATTCAGAATAGCATTCCAAAAGTTTTTTTGTGTTTTCTGTTTGAGTTGGCAGAGACATTTTTAAAAAGTTTATGTTTGAAATTCTGTCATAAGAAGCATTTGCACTATAGCAAAAATTTTTCTTTTCTCTGAAAAATTCAAATAACATTTTTGAGAGAGTGGTTCTTAAAATTTCAAGCTGTTTATCTTGAGCAAAGTCGTCGCCGACAATTTCAGGATTAATTTTGTAATACAATGTAACCAAATCCTGTTTCTTCTCGACAGCAGACACAAAATCAAAGAAAGGTTTGTTTATGCCTTCAAGGTCATCAACTGACAAACCGTTTAGCTGAGATGAAGGCATGGCGCTGACTTTGTTTATAATCATTTTTAAATCTTTTTTTGAAACATTGCCTGAAACTGCCATGCAAAGATTGTTTAATGTTAAAAATTTCTCCATAAATTCTTTCAAATCTTGTGGCTTGATTTTTTGAACTGAAGACTCGTCGCCAGCAGCTGAATTTGAGTAAGCTTTGCCTCTTTTATCTTTGATTATCTTTGGCAAGGTTGAATAAAAACTTTCGGCCAAATTGGTTTTTCGCCTTGTTTTTATTTCATCAACAATGATTTGTTTTTCTTTTTCAAAATCATCTTTTTCAAATTTCAGATTGCAAAAAGCATCGACAAAAAAGTCAACCATCTGTTCAAGTTCTTCTTGCACACAAACGCCATAAAAGATCATACGATTGAGAGAAGTTGCACCATTAATAGTCAAATTTTGCTTGATTTTCAATCGTTGTTCGCGGTCTAAATGGTTTGTGCTAAAAGAAAAAACTGCGTGCTCACAAAAATGTGCAAGCCCTTTTTTGTTTGAAGGGTCGTTGATTGCGCCAGCTTTAAAATAAAACACAACAGATATGGCTTTTGCGTTTTTTCTTGGTGAATATAAAAGTTTTCCGCCATCTTTTAAATTTATAAGTTTTGTGTTCATATTGCCTCTTTATTTAAATTTAGTATAGCATATAAAAAATTTTTTAACAACTATTGTTTTGATTTTTCAAAATTTGGTGATATACTTATTCTAGAGGTTAACATGATTTTTAGAAAAAGAAAAGTCAAGGTTGGCATTGCATTTGGCGGAGGAGGAGCAAGAGGATTTGCGCATCTTGGTGCTCTCAAAGCTTTTGAACAATTTGGCGTTAAATTTGATTTTGTTGCTGGAACAAGTGCGGGCAGTTTGGTCGGTGCTTTTTATGCCAACGGCTATAATTTTAAAGAGCTTTATGAAATTGCGAAAAATGTTCGCGTCAAAGACATACGAAAAAATGTCATACCTTTCACCGCTTCAAAACTTGACAGTCTCGCCGAAATCGTAAGAAAAAACCTTGGCGACAAAAACATTGAAGACAGCCTTATTCCATTTGCTGCCGTTGCAGTTGATTTAAAAACTGCCAAAGAAGTTTGCTTTCGCAAAGGCAACCTTGCAAGCGCAGTTTGTGGAAGCTGTGCCGTTCCAGGTGTGTTTCAGCCTGTTGAATACAACGACATGATTTTGGCTGATGGCGGACTGCAAAACACAATTCCTGCCGACATTCCAAAATATTTCGGCTGTGACTATGTTGTGGCAATTGATGTCAACAAATCGCGCCTTTATGGCACAAACAGCACCAAATTTTTGGATGTTCTGTCATGCTCGATAAGAATTTTGATGAAAAGTAATGCTATTCGTGGCTATGTCAATGCCGATGTGGTTGTTGGGCCTGAAACCAAGCGCTTCAAATCTACAAGCACCGACGGACTTGACGACATGATAGAAGAAGGCTATAAAGCCACAATCGATGCAATGCCAAAAATCTTGGAACTTTTCAGGATGAAACCGCGTAAAAAAATCAAAGTGCTTCCTGATGACATCATATTTGTGAAATGAATGCTAAAGATATAAAGAAAAACATCAATTATGTTAAAAACAACAAGGTGCAAATTTTGGTTAAGGCAGTTTTGTCCGCTATAGTTGTGCTTGCATTTTTGCTTGTCTTTTTTCTGTTTGATGGTTTGACATTTTTTATTCCGCCTACAGTGGTCACAGAAAGCAAAGATTGCGATTTGGAAGTGAATTTTATAGATATTGGTCAAGGCGATGCATCACTTGTCCGCTTTCCAAATGACAAACTGATGCTTATCGACACTGGTGACAGCTCGGAAAGTGACAGCCTTGTCAGTTATATCGACGAATATTTGTCTTTACATAATTTGACCAAAATAGATTATTTGGTGCTCACTCATCCAGATGCCGACCATGTTGGTGGAACTAAAGCTCTGGCTGAGAATTTTGAAATTGAAATTGCGTATCGTCCGAAATACTTTTCAGCTTCTGAAGAAGGACTGTATCAAAACGACTATAAAGTCTCTTCTTCTCAAACTTATGACAATGCAATCTCTTCGTTATACTCAAATCAAGTGGTTATAAATTTTTCTGAAAGCGGAATTTCTTTCAATGAAGGTGGAGCCGAGGTCGAATTTCTCGCTCCGATAAGTGAGAGTTATTCAAACACAAACAACTACAGCGCTGTGATAAAAATTTCTTATGAAGGCAAAAGTTTTCTTTTTACTGGTGATGCTGAAAGCTTGGTTGAGCGAGAACTGATTGCAAGCGGAGCTGACCTTGATGTTGATGTTCTGAAAGTCTCTCATCATGGTTCTTCGTCAGGAACAAGTCAAGAATTTCTAGATTTGACCACGCCTTTATATGCTTGCATAAGTGTTGGTGCAGACAACAGTTATGGACATCCAGACAGCGATGTTGTAAATCGGCTTACCGCCAGAGGAAGCGAGGTATATATGACAAGCGCCAGCGGAAGTTTTGCAATTGGCTTGACCTCTGGCAACCTTGAAGTTTACTTTGTTTCAACCTCGCCAATCGATTTTACCATTGTGATTGTTGTTGCAGGCGTGCTTTTGATACTTATCTGGGGTATTAAGTTGCCTAAAAGCAAGAAATAAAGTTATTTTGTAAAACCTAGTAAAAAACTTTGTAATTAATTGATTTTATGTTAATATATTCTTATGAAAAATCCAAAAAACTGCACCAATATTTTATTGGTAGGGCTTGAAAAAGAGTTTTGCAGGTCTGTTGCTGAAGAACTTTCGGCAAAACTGCAAATGCATTTCGCCTCTTGTGAAGAGCTTGTTGCCTATCATGTTCAAGAGCGAGAGCTTATTTTGGAAAGGGTGGGGCTTGACTATCTTAAAAAGAGAGAAAAGACTGCTTTGGCGGAATGTGCAGGCTATATGGACACAGTGCTTTCAATTGGATTTGAACTTTTCAAAAACAACTTTAAGTTGTTTACGCAATCGGTCATTTGTTATTTGCGGCTGGAAAAAGAGAAAATAAAAGACATAAAAAGCAAAATTGCTTATGACGAGCGCGACCAGTTTTTGCAGAAAAATTGCCATTTTAAAATTGATTTAACAAGAAAAGACAAGCAAACTGCTTGTAAAAAAATTATTGAAATATTGGGAGAAAAGTTATGAAAATTGCAGAAAAAACCTTAAATTGTGTAAAATCTATCACTGCACAAGCTATAACAGAAGCCAAAAGCGGACATTTGGGTGCCAGCCTTGGCATGAGCGCATTTATGCTTGCACTTTTTAAAAATCACTATAATTTTGATGTTTCTGACACAGACTTTATGGGAAGAGACAGACTTGTTTTATCAGCTGGACATGCTTGTCCTGTCTATTACACGCTTTTAAACCTCTTCGGTTTTGATGTCAGTTTGCAAGACCTTAAAGATATGCGCAAACTTGGTTCAAAGACTCCAGGCCATCCAGAATACAAAGTTACTGACGGCATTGAAACAACAACAGGACCGTTAGGACAAGGCGTTGCAAACGCGGTTGGCATGGCAATTGCTGAGGCTCATCTCGCTGAAAGATTTAATGCAATTGGTTTTCCAATCATCAACAACCATACATATTGCGTTGTTGGAGACGGTGACCTTATGGAAGGCGTTGCAATGGAGGCAGTTTCGCTTGCTGGAAATCTTAATCTTAACAAACTTATTTTGCTTTACGACTCAAATGATGTGACAATGGAAGGCAACATCAATCAGTCAAACCGCGAAAATATTGCTAAAAAATTTAAAGCGATGGGCTGGAATGTGATTAAAGTGAAAAACGGCAACAGTTTCAATGCTTCTTCTCGTGCTATTGCTAAGGCAAAAAAATCGGCTAGGCCAACTCTTGTGATTTTTAAAACTACAATCGGAATTGGCACTGACAAAGAAGGCACCTCAGCTGTTCATGCTGGCGTGCTTAATGAGCAGGAGCTGAAAGCGTTTAACAAAAAACTTGGCGTAAGTGAAAACTTTTTTGTGCCAAATGATGTGCGCGACTGGTGTATGGCAAGCGCAAGAAAGGGCAAACTTGAGCATGAAAAATGGAACCAACAACTTGCGATTTATGCAAACTCAAACCCTGAGCTTTACAGACAATTTACAAATTATTTTGACCGCAAAAAGATCGACTATGAAAGACTTGTGCGCTCTGCATATAAATATGAAGGCATGAGCGGAAGAGATTTAAACAAAGTCATCTTAAACGAAATTGCTGAAAAATATCTGCAAATGATTGGTGGAAGCGCTGATGTGGTTTCGTCAACTAGGGCATTTATTGAAAATGGAGGCTATTTCTCATCGGCAAACAGAAGGGGAAGAAACATCCATTTTGGAGTGCGCGAACATGCTATGGCTGGCATCTGCAACGGAATTGCTCTTTATGAAGACTATATTCCATTCTGCTCAACACTGTTTGCATTTTCAAACTATATGCTTCCAAGCATTCGCCTTAGCGCTATGATGAAGCTTAGCGTGATATATTTCTTCACTCACGACAGCATTTTGATTGGAGAGGACGGACCAACTCATCAGCCAATTGAACAAATTGCTCAGCTTCGTGCAATTGAAGGACTGACTGTGTTTAGACCAAGCGACGCAAGCGAGCTTCTTGCTTGCTATCAATATGCGCTGAGTAATGCTGGCCCTATTGCCATCATCTTAGCAAAAAATCAAATGGAAGCTGTTGAAGGCAAATTTAAAGGGGCGCTTTCTGGCGGTTATATTTTAAAATCTGGCAAAAAAGAGCCAAAAGTGACCATTATTGCCTCTGGAACAGAGGTGGCACTTGCACTTAAAGTTCAACAAGAGCTTGAAAAGAAAGTTGCAACAACGGTTGTTTCAATGCCTTGCACTCAGATTTTTGACAAACAATCTCCAGCTTACAAATCAAAGGTGTTAAGCGGGTCGCTTAAGGTTGCAATTGAGGCATCAAACGACTCAATTTGGCACAAATACATTGGCGAAAACGGATTGTTTGTTGGCGTAAACGACTATCAAGGCAGTGGAAATGGTGAAAAAATCTATAAAGAAGCAGGCTTTGACGCAAAGGCAATCGCTAGAACCATTTTGAGAAAACTTGGAAAATAACGACAACTTTCGCCATTAAAAAACAAAAATTAACAAAAATATAAAATCACCTCATATATGTAATGTAATAAAATATATATAGAGGTGTTTTTTATGTCAACAAATAATATCAAAAAAAGTTTGGTGCTTTCTGACCCTGAAAGAACAAGCAAGAAGGCAGTTCTTTCCATTGAAGGCAAAGGCGGTGATGTTTTTGGAAGAGTCAGACTTTACAATTTTTCAACTCCACCAAAGGGCATTTTGACACTTGGGATTTATTCAAACGACAAGGTCTATAAAGCAGGCTTGACACATAAGGAAGGCGCGCTTTACACATTCCTTTCTGAAGAGCGAGCGTTTGACGGTGATTTTTCTTGCGCTGTTGTCAATGTTTTTAATGGCGAGGCAAAACCAATTTTATTTGGCTCATCTGAAGGCAAAAGTGAAGGGCTTGACGCGGTGGTGAAGGCTGTGAAAGGCGCTGAGAATGTGAAAGAAGTTGAAGAAATTTTGGATGAATATGGACTTGACTATGACGATGAAGAAAAGGCGGAGATTGAAAAAGCGCTTGATGACGAATTTTGCTCGAAATGTGAAAACTGCAAATATAAGCAATATTTTTACTCTTCCACTCTTTCAAATTCTGATGAAGAGATAACGATTGAACCACCACAAAAGAAAGAACAGACCTTTTATGAAGAGCTTAAACCGCAAATTGACAAACTTTTCGCAGAAAACAAAGAAGAGGGCTATCTTGAGAGCATTTTTCCTGGTTCCAAGTGGGTGAAGGTCAGCCTTGACGGCGATGACTATTATGTTTTTGGTTTGCTTATGGAAGAGGGCAAGGTCAGATATATTTGTTATGGCGTGCCTGGCGTCTATCAAAAAAATCCGCCTCGCCAGCTTTCAGGTCAGCCCTCTTGGCTTGCACTTGATGAGGGAAATGAAGAAGGTTTTGGCTATTGGCTGACTTATCAAGATGCAGAAAATGGCGAAAGCGTCAAGGCGATTGTTGAATAATGGCTTAAGTTTAAGCCATTTTTTGTTTTATTTTTATCTTATCTCTCATAAAAATATACAAAGCTTTGCTTTAAAATTTTAGAAGAGGTTGAGATGACGATTTTGGCGTGGGTTTTGCTTTCATTTATGATTGGTCTGCTGGTCGGGCTTGGACTTTATGTTGTGATAGGAGCTTGCATTTATCATACAATTTTTGCGCGAAAAGGGAAAATAAAAAGAGCGATTGAAAGAAAGAAAAACAGTCAAGAAGAGATTGATTTTTGGTCTAAGCACGATTTTAAAGATGTTATGATAACCTCTTTTGATGGACTGAAACTTAGAGGCAAATTTTTAAACAATGGCTCGCAATGTGTTGTCTTTTTGGTGCATGGTTATGGTGGAAATTATGTTGACATGGCAAAATATGCCGACATTTTTTTGAAGCGCGGACTTGATGTGCTTGCTGTTGACAATCGTGCACATGGCACAAGCGAAGGCGACTATGTGGGAATGGGCTGGATTGACAGACTTGATGTTATCAAATGGTGCGAATTTCTCGCACAAGAAAAACCATACTCTAAAGTGCTTTTGTTTGGTCAGTCAATGGGTGCAAGCGCAGTTTGCATGGCAAGTTGCGAAAAACTGGATTGTCATGTTGTGGGCATAATTGAAGACTGCGGATTTGACAACACTTTCAAAGAGGTGAGTTATATCTATCAAAAAGGCAAACTTCACACCAAGTTTTTTCTCAATCTTTTCACATCTTACGCCAATCGAAAAAACGGTTATGATATGAGGCAAGCGGATGCGATAAGACAGCTCAAAAAAACATCACTGCCAATTCTTATCATTCATGGCAGTGACGACGATTTTGTGCCTACAGAAATGGCTTACAACATTTATAACAACCTTGATGAGCGAAGGCGAAACCTCTATATTGCAAGTGGCGCCAAGCACACAGAAAGCTATGATGTCGATAAAAAAAAATACATCAAAGTGATAAACAAATTTTTGGATAAAGAGCATATTTGTTAAAAAATTGCGCAAAAATTGCGCACTTTTTTGTTTTTTCAAGCAAAAAGCATAATTTTAGTGTGTTTTAGCACTTAAAATCAACAATCAATTTCAAAAATTCATTTATTCTTTTTTGCTTTTTGTTTTAAAATTTCAAATTCTTCTTTTGCCTGCTCTTGCTGTTTGACAAGCAGTTCTTCTTTTCCGTTATCAATGGTAAGAGTAAACCTTCTTTCATTATGCAAAAATTGTTTATAAAGATTTTCATCCATTTGGCTTTGAAGAGTGAGGGTGTTTTTTTCTGGGTCATAAGTGAACAACGGCCAAAAACCACAATCAACAGCTTGCCTTTCTTCTTCAAGCGAGCGAGAAAGGTCATAGCCTTGGTTTACGCAAGGGGAGTAAGCAAACACAATGCTTGGGCCTTTATAGTTTTGAGCAGCCTTCAAAGTTTTTATTGTTTGCGTCATGTCCTTTCCAAGTGCGATTTGTCCGACAAAAACATCTTTATAGTTAAGCGCCAAAAGACCCAAATTTTTCTTACGCAAAGCTTTGCCATTTTCGCTGAACTTGATGCTTGCGCCAGTTGGTGTGGCTTTGCTTGTTTGACCGCCAGTGTTTGAATAAGATTGATTGTCAAGCACCAAAATGTTGACATCTTCACCACTTGCAAGAACATGGTCAAGTCCGCCATAGCCAATATCATAAGCCCAGCCATCGCCACCAATTATCCAAACTTTTTTGTTTTGTTTGTTGTATTTTAAAGCAAGGCTCATTCCAAGACCAAACTCGGCATTGTCTTCAAACAGACTGTTTGCCCAGGTTATGCCATTTCCACTTTCATCTGCTCCGTATGGACAAGAGCCATAAGTTCCGCCATAGATTGATGAGCAACCTGTTGCGTTTGCAATCATCATGTTTGTGCCGTTTATCATTGTCAAAATTTTGATGTAAGCAGTTTGTCCGCACCCAGCGCAAGCACCAGAAAATTTGAAGTATGAAGGTGAAAACTGCAGTCCTTTTGCCATGTCAGTTGAAAACTTGGCTTGTTTTTCTTGTGGCAAAACAGAATATTTTTCATATTTGCTTTTATACTCCTCAAGCAAGTTTTCAGCGCCAACAAGTTCAAGCGCTTTTTTGAGGGCAGGACAGGTTCGCGCGCAAACTCCACAACCAGTGCAGTCTTCAGGCGAAAGCAAAATTCTGAAAAGTTTGTCTTCAAAGCCGATTGCCTTTGAAAAGTCTTTTCGGTCTTCTTCGCTTACATTTTTTTCGTCAATCAACAAACTGCTCAGTGCGGAGTGAGGACAGGCAAGAGTGCATTGACCGCATTGAATGCAGTTTTCTTTGATATATTTTGGAAGGTTGAGCGCAATGCCTCGCTTTTCAAACTTGCTTGTGTCAAGCGGAGCAGAGCCGTCACTATTAAAAGCGCTGACTGGAATGCTGTCGCCTTCAAGCCTTTCGATTTTAGACATGATTTGATTGTAAAAATCATTTCCTTTTTTGGTGAAGAGCGTCTTTTTTCCAGTGAAAGATGAATAATCAACATTTCCAATTTGACCGAAAACTTTTTTGATAGCGCTTATATTTTTTTCAACAACCGCTTTGCCTTTTGAAGAAAATGTGGTTTCAATTTCTTTTACAATTTCTTTTACAATGGTCTTTTCGTCGAGAAATGCACAAGCGATAAACATTGCAGTTTCCATAATCATGTTGATTTTGTTGCCAAGTCCGCTTTCGCTTGCAATTTTTTGTGCGTTTATCACAAAAAGCTTTGCTTTTTTCTCTTTTAATTTGCGCACATAACCCTCAGGCAAAACTTTATCAAGTTCTTTGCCACTAAAAATAGAGTTAATGAGAACTGTTCCGCCTTTTTTAAGCCCTTTAAGGCAATCATAGCGATGGACAAAAGAGAAGTTGTTGATTGCAATCACATCGGCATGCTTGAGAAGATAGGCAGATTTGATTGGTGAAGAAGAAATTCTGATATGGCTTTGTGTCAAGCTTCCTGACTTTTTGGAGTCATATTCAAAATATCCCTGCACAAAATTTTGGCTGTTGTTGCCCAAAATTTTTATTATCGACTTGCTGGCAGAAACTGAGCCGTCAGAGCCAAGCCCGAAAACTTTTATGTTGAACGAGTTTTCTGCTTTTTCATCTTTATTCAGTTTCAGTGAAGAGAAGTTTACATCATCTTCAATGCCGACAGTAAAGTTGTTTTTCTTTTCTTGTTCCATATTTTTGAAAACCGCTTTGACGCAAGCAGGCGAAAATTCTTTTCCGCCAAGCCCATAAATGCCAGATAGGATTTCAATGTTTTGTCTATTCAGGCAGGCAGAAACATCAAGCGCCAGTGGCTGAGCGCATCCGCTTTCTTTTGTTCTGTCAAGCACGGTCACCTTTCTCACAGATTTTGGCAAAATGGACAAAAACTCATCATTCAAAAATGGTCGATACAAAACCACTTTGACAAGTCCAATTTTTTCCCGACTGTGATTGTCAATATATTCTTCAATTGCTTGGCATGCCGAACCCATTGCCACAACCACTTTTTCAGCTTCAGGATGTCCGTAATATTCAAATGCACTATATTTGCGACCAGAAATGATTTCAATTTCACCGAAAATATCTTTCAAGTTTTTGCCGACATTTTGGTAAAGCTTTTCTCTTGCCATTCTGTTTTGGAAGAAAGTGTCAGGATTTTGAGCTGTGCCAAATTGTTTGTTTAAAGAGCGTTTTTGAAAATTTTTTACATCATTTTCAGCAAGTTTTTTTATTTCACCATCTTCAAAGATGTCAATTTTTTGAAGCTCGTGCGAAGTGCGAAAACCGTCCATAAAATGAAGGACAGGCAATCTTGAGCGAAGGGCAAGCATGTGCGAGGCAAGAGCCAAATCGTGACTTGACTGCACACAGTCGCTTGCAAGAATAATCACGCCACTTGACCTGACTGCCATAACATCGCTGTGGTCGCCAAAAATTGACAGCGCGTGCGAGGCAACGGCTCTTGCACTTACATGAATCACAGCTGGCAAATTTTCGCCTGCCAGTTTGTAAAGGTTTGGAAGCATCAACAAAAGCCCTTGAGAAGAGGTGAAGGTTGAGCCAAGTGCGTTTGACAAAAGCGCGCCATGAAGCGTTCCGCTTACACCGCCTTCAGACTGCATTTCAATCACTTTGACATCATCTCCAAAAATGTTTTTTTCGCCTTTTGAATTTAAAAGGGAAGCTTTTTCAGCCATAGGAGTTGAAGGAGTGATTGGATAGATAGGAATGATTTGACTAAGTTTATATGCGATGAGAGCAGTGCTTTCAGCACCGTCTAAAATTTTTTTCTTCATATTTACCTCGTTTTTAGTATATTATTTTTTTAGAATAAAAGTCAAATAATTTATAGGTTAAATAAAACACCCAAGATTTTGTTTTTTTGCGAAAAATTGATAAAAAATCGATAAAATTTCTTAAAAAATAAAGATTTTTTGTAGTAAAAAGCATTTTTGTTTGCCTCTCACTCTTAAATTTTATATAATAAAACCATGAAAAGAATTTTACTTAAAATTGCATACGACGGCACAAATTTTCATGGCTGGCAAAAGCAAGAAGGACTGCGTTCTGTGCAAGGAGAAATTGAACAGGCAATTGAAAGGGCGTTCAAATTTTCTTGCAATCTTTTTGCAAGCGGAAGAACAGATGCTGGCGTGCATGCTCTTGCTCAAATGGCACATTTTGACATCGACGATGCCGTTCCAACAAACAAAATAAAGCTTGTGCTCAACAGAATTTTGCCACCAGATGTTCAAATTTTGTCGGCAAAAAAGGTCTCTGAAAACTTTCATGCAAGGTTTAGCGCCAAAAAGAAAACTTATCAGTATCTGTTATGCACTGGCAAAAAAAATGTGTTTGAGGCAAACAGAAAGGCATACACTGAAGAGCTTGACCTAAGCAAAATGCAGGAGTGTGCATTGCTCCTGACAGGCGAGCATGACTTTAAAGCCTTTTGCTCGTCACAAACTTCGGCAAAAGACTTTGTGCGAACAGTTTATGATATAAAGCTTTACAAAAAATCGCGTCACAACATTGTGGTTGAGGTGACTGGAAACGGCTTTTTGATGAATATGGTTCGAATTCTTGTTGGAACAATGGTTGACTACTCGCTCGGCAAGCTTGACAAGAAACGCATTTTGAAAGCGCTTGAGAGTGGCGAGCGCTCATGTGCAGGCAGAACAATGCCACCTCAAGGACTTTATCTTAAAAAAGTTTTTTATTGAGCTTTTTTGCTTGCTAAAACTGCGCATTTGTGATAAAATCTTGCTTGAAAAAAGGAATAAATATGATTACAGACAGACAACTTAAAGAAAAATGGTTTAAATTTTTTGAAGAACATGGATTTAAAAAGATTGAAGGATTTTCAATCATCCCAGAAAATGACCCAACGGTGCTTTTTACCACTGCAGGAATGCATCCGCTTGTGCCATATCTGCTTGGCGAAAAACATCCAGCAGGTGACAAAATTTATGATGTTCAAAGATGCATAAGAACCAGCGACATTGATTCAGTTGGTGACAACAGCCACCTTACTTTTTTTGAAATGCTTGGCAACTGGACTCTTGGACAATGCAACAAAAAAGAAATGATAAAACTTAGCTTTGAGTTTTTGACAAGTCCAAAATATTTGGGACTTGACAAAGATAGACTGGCAGTGACTGTTTTTGCAGGCAATGATGTTGCTCCTCGTGACGATGAGGCTTATCAGGCTTGGAAAGAATGCGGAATAAAAGAAATATTCTTCACCAGTGAAGATAACTGGTGGGCGCTTGGTGGCGGTGTTGGACCTTGCGGACCAGACAGTGAAATGTTTTATGACACAGGCAAGCCAAAATGTTCAGATTCTTGCTCGCCATCTTGCGACTGCGGAAAATATCTTGAAATTTGGAATGATGTTTTCATGCAATATGTTGTAAAAAATTCAGGCGAAAAGGCTCAAAAGCTTGAAAGACCAAACATTGACACAGGAATGGGACTTGAGCGAACTGTTGCAACATTAAATGGAGCAAAAAGCGTTTATGACAGTGGATGCTTGAAGAGAGTTATCGATTTTATTGGCGAGCATGCAAAAGTTAAATATGAAGAAAGTGAAATCGCAACCAGGGCTTATCGAATTATAACCGATCACCTTCGTTCTTCAACCTTTATTTTGGGTGACGCAAGAGGGGTTGTTCCTTCAAATGTTGGTCAAGGATATATTTTGCGTAGATTTATCAGAAGGGCTGTTAATTGCAGTCGAAACATTGGTTTTGACAGCAGTCTTTTTGCTGACATTGTTGACATTTATGTCAATGAATATGGTCAAGACTATCAAGACATAAAAGAAAACCGCGATTTTGTTAAAACTGAGCTTTTAAAAGAGGTTGAGAAATTTTCAAAAGCGCTTGAAGAAGGTCATCGCGAATTTAACAAGGTGATTGCAGGCATTGAAAGACATAAAGAATTTGCATCAAAAACAGGTGAAAAGGTTGAAAATATTATAAGCGGAAAAAGCGCTTTCAGACTTTATGACACCTTTGGTTTTCCACTTGAACTTACCGAGGAGCTGGCAAAAGAACGAGGCTACTCAGTTGACAAGGCAGGCTTTGAAGAGATGTTTAAAATTCATCAAGAAAAATCTCGTCAGGCAACAGCAGGAATGTTTAAAGGCGGACTTGCTGACACTTCAAAACAATCAGCATATCTTCACACAGCAACACACCTTTTGCTTGCTGGTCTTCAAAAGATGTTTGGCAAAGGCGTTGTGCAAAAGGGTTCAAACATAACACCAGAGCGTCTTCGTTTTGACTTTAATCTTGACCACAAGATGACGGCGGAAGAGCTTAAAGAGGTTGAAGATTTTGTCAACAATGCAATTGCGCGCAAGCTTCCTGTAAAGTGTGAGGTTATGACTCTTGAGGAGGCAAAGAAAAGTGGAGCTCATGGCACATTCACAAACAAATATGGTGACGAGGTCAAAGTTTATTCAATTGGCGATGTCAGCAAAGAAATTTGTGGTGGACCACATGCTGAAAACACCGAGCAACTTCACCATTTTAAGATTATCAAAGAAGAGTCTTCTTCAAGCGGTATAAGAAGAATTAAGGCGATTTTGGACTAAATGCGCTCTAGCTATTGATTTAAATTTAAAGTTGTGATATAATTAAAGAGTGGAGGGCGTATGCCAAAAGGTGATAAAGTAAGAAAAGGGTTTTTCTTCTATGTGATGATGTTACTGCTTTTTATCATTGCAATCTTTTTAATTTTGGTTGTGATTATGATATTTAACCCTGGCATGAACATTTTGGGTTTAAAATATTTTTCAGCTGTCCAGACGCAACGGATTGACAGCTATGTTGATGGAAGTGGAATAAGTCATGATTTTGATTTAAGCAACCGAACTGACATCTACATTTCTGGAAACCGCATTGATTTTGGCATTGAAGTTGACCAAAATGTCGAGAAAGTGACTTTTGAAATTGAAAACTATCAGACTGGTTTTGCCACTTCTGACCAAAGCACAACTTATGATTATTCTCTTTCAGCCGACGAAGATTTATCAACGATAGAGGTTAACATCACAAATCCTGAAGGCTTCTTGTATTTTAACAGCCATTGCTATGTAAGAATTCTTGTGCCAGAAAGTGCGACTTTCAATCCTCTTAACACCTTAAATGTTTCCTGTGGTGCTGGAAGCATTAATCTTGGAAATGCAACCGAAGAAGGTGTTGCAATGGATATTGATAATTTAAGCCTTGCAACCACAACAGGTTCAATTCAAATTGGCGTAAATTTTGATTCCACTTACACTTCACTTGCAATAAACAACGAAAACGGCTCTTTCCATACTTATCAACAAGAAATGAAATTTGTTAATGGTGGAGTTCTTGCTCTTTCAGGCAATGGAAGCTTTGAATTTGGCGATATTGTGCCAACAAATGACTCTAGCAGTTTTTCTATTCAAAACAACATTGAAAGAGGAAACTTGAGTGCAGGAAAAGTTGATGCTGACATGGCTCTTAAAACAATAAACGCAACTATCAACATTGATACTTATTCTGGAAATCTCGAATCAAACAATCTTGTCAATGAAACAGACGGCATGAACCTTACAATAGGAACTGCAGAAGGTGAAATCAGTCTTCCTTTTGCAAACAACAGCAATATCACCATTTCAAATGCTGAAAATTGCGATATTTTTGTCAATTCAAACAACGCTCACATCAACATTGGCAATCTTGGAAGCACAAGCTGGATTGAAACTGAAAGCGGTTCAATAGATGTTTCGTTGACTGCTCAAGAAGGAAACATCTATCTTGTCAGCGAAACAGCAGCAATAAATGTGACAGGAAACCAAAATTTGAATGCAAATTTGGCTGTCACCTCAATAAGCGGTGCAGTAAATTTTGATTATTACCAAACCTCTCGCTTTACAGTAAGTTTCCTTAATGCTGATGGCGAGGCTAGAGAAAATGTTTCAGTTGAAGGGTATGACACAATTTCAAATCCAATGTATATCAATGGTGGAGGCGCAACAACAAAGATCTCAACCAACGGCAACATTAATTTAAGAATTGCAAGCTAATTTAATTATAAATTTTGAGGCTTCAAAAAGATGCCTCTTTTTATTTGCTTAAAAGTTTTGGGTTTTTAAAATTGTTATGATATAATTAAATTATGAGAGTTGAAAAAATTTTACATACTGCTGATTTGCATCTTGGCGCAAAAAATGTCAAGTTGCCTCTTATCAAACAAAAACAACTTCTGCAAGAGCATATCGACAGCCTTTCCACGCTTTTTCAAGAAGACTCTGATGTTATGCTTGTGTGTGGCGACCTTTTTCACACAAATTTTGTCACGCAAAAAATCAAAAAAGCATTTTTCAAAGAGGTTGAAAAATTTGGCAGACCAGTTTTGTATATCAATGGAAATCATGACGAGAAAATGGAGTTTGAATTTGCTCCAAGCAATTTTATAGTTTTGGACGAGAAAAACAATGTTTTTCGCACTGAAAATGTTGACTTCTGGTCTGCTTGTGAAGAATATCAAAATTTTGATTACAGCAAGAAAAATGTTCTTCTTTTGCACGGCGAAATTTCAAATAAAAGCGATTATGACTTTGTTGATTTAAAAAAATATGTTACCAAACCTTTTGACTATATTGCACTTGGGCATGAGCATAGTTTTTGGAAGGGCACTTTTCAGAAAAGCCTGATTTGCTATAGTGGTGCTCTTTTTGCAAACGGCTTTGATGAGTGTGGTGAGAAAGGTTTTGTGCTGGTTGATGTGAAAGATGAGGTTAAGGCGGAGTTTAAGCCACTGCCTCAGCGCCAATTTAAAATTGTTGAATTTGCTTTAACGCCAGGGCAGGAAAATCTTTCAAATGAGCTTAAAAAAGTTATCGAAGAAAACAAAAACAATCTTCTAAGGCTTGTTTTCACAGGCTATTATGCCGAAGGCGAAAAGCCAGATTTTGCTTCTATCATCAGAGGAGCAAATGCTTTTTATGTTGAATTTGTTGACAAAACAAAGGTTGAAATTGACATTGAGAGATATAAAAACGAGCCTCTTTCTTTTAAGGCGGAGTTTATAAGGTTGGTTGAAGAGGCAGAGCTTGGTGAGGAAGAAAAAAACAAAATTTTGACTATTGGAATTGAAGCGCTAAAAGGAGATGATTTGTCATTATGAAAATTGTAAAACTTCATATCGAAAATTTTGGCAAACTGTCAAACTTTGACCTTTCTTTTTCCAGCGAGCTCAATCAGTTTATCCACGAAAATGGCTGGGGAAAAAGCACACTTTGCGCATTTATCAAAGCAATGTTTTATGGACTTGAGGCAAAGGGAAGAAAAAAAGATTATCAGTCAGAGCGCTCAAAATATGAACCTTGGCAGGGTGGCAAATTTGGCGGAAACATGACAATTGAAGCCAGAGGAAAAAACTATCAAATTTTCAGAACTTTTGGCAAAACGCCAGAGGAAGACAGTTTTCAGCTTTTTGACTTAAATGCTAATAAAATAAGCGGTGATTATTCTGAAAATATTGGCGAAGAGCTTTTTGGCGTTGGCAAAGAAACTTTTGCCATTTCTGCATTTTTTGGTCAAAATGATTTGTCATCTTCTTCAACAGACGAGGTTGTTTCCAACCTTGCAGGCATTGAAAAATACAAAAATGATGGCGAAAAAACAGAATTTGCAATCAAATTGCTAGAGAAAAATCGTAAAGAGCTGGTATCTCTTCTTCCAAAAGAGGTCGAGCTTAAGCAAATTGAAAGAAATATCGAGAGACTAAAAAAGGATATTTCAGAGGCTGAACAACTTTTGAAAAATGAGACTGCCGATTTGCAAAAACAGACTTTTGAAAAACATGAATTTGACAAGATTTTTGAAGAAGAAAGAGAAAAGGCAAAAGAGCAAAGAAAACTTGCTGATGAAAAAAGAGCGTTGCAAGAGCAGTTTAACAGCAAAAATTTGCGCTTAAATGAGCTTGCAAATCAAAAACCAATTGAAAAGACAAAACCAAAATTCTTGCCTCTTTCAATTTTGTTGTTTTCAGTCGGTGCAATTTTTGTTTTGCTTTTTGCCTTTGATGTTTTGGCGATAGAAATTGGTCTTACAGTTGGTGCAATATTTTTGCTTTTGGGCGGAGCGCTTTTAATTTTTAAAAACAAACCTAGAGACACTTTTGCAAACGAAGAGATTATGGCTTTAAGAGGTGAAATCGACAAATTGAAGGTTGAGATTGAGGCGCTACCTGAAGCTGAAGAAATTGACAGTGAAGCGCTTTATCAGAAAAAATTGGAAATTGAACAAGGCTATGCACATGCCAGCGCAAAAGTGGCAAACCTGACCAGTGAAATTGAAAGCAAGCAGGAAGAGCTTTCCATTTTGCTGACAAATGAGAGCGCGCTTGCAGCCGAGCGAAAGGGCGGGCTTGAAAAAATCGAGCTTCTGAAAAAGACAATGAACTTTTTAAAATTGGCAAGAGAAAATGTTAGTGAAAGGTTTGTTACTCCTTTGAACGAAAAATTTCAAAGCTTTTTCGATGGCTTTAATGGTTCTGAAAAGATTTCGATTGACAGCTCACTCAATCCTTGGATTATCACAAGTCAAGGCGCAAAAAATGTGGAATATTTAAGCCAAGGTTATCGCGATTTGGTGGTGATTTGCCAGCGTTTTAGCCTTCTTGACAAAGTTTATAAAAAAGAAAAGCCTTGCGTTATTCTAGATGACAGTTTTGTCAATCTAGATGATCAAAATTTTGCAATGGCTGTGCCGATTTTAGAAGAACTTGCAAAATCATACCAAGTGGCATATTTTTCTTGCAGTGAAAGCCGAAAGATAAAATAAACAAAAAACTTAGCATTTGAAGTGATGCGTGCCAGTCGTCTTCAATTCTGCTAAGTTTTTTATTTTGCCAATTTTTATGATTAATTGTCAATATCAATTTTATATTGATATTTTACTATAATTTTTGGAAAAAAGAAATAAAATAGCGCAAATATCTTGGTTGCTTTAAATTTTCATAATAAAAAAACAATCCGTTAGTTTGGATTATTCTTTCTTGGTGCTGGTGGTGGAAGCCTTACCCTAAAAATCTGGCGATTTTCAGGGAACCCGTCTCACCCAAGGGTTCGACTCCCACATTTTATGTGCATTTGATTTAAATAAAAAAACTGCATTTTACACGCAGATTTTTTCTTGGTGCTGGTGGTGGGAGTCGAACCCACATGAAGTTGCCCTCAACGGATTTTGAGTCCGTCGCGTCTGCCATTCCGCCACACCAGCATATAAAATTGTAGGGCAGTAGAAAACTAAGTAAGTCAATTTCGTTTTCGCGACGGACTCTTGAGCCGTCGGTCTGCCACTGATCACCCCAAAACCTTTATAAGCTTTTGGGGACCCCGAACCGCCACACCAGCATATAAAATTGTAGGGCAGTAGAAAACTAAGTAAGTCAATTTCGTTTTCGCGACGGACTCTTGAGCCGTCGGTCTGCCACTGATCACCCCAAAATCTTTATAAGTTTTTGGGGACCCCGAGCCGCCACACCAGCATATTAAATTGTAGGGCAGTAGAAATCAAGTTATCAATTTTGCGCACCTGATTTTTGTTTGTGTTTTATCGCAAAACATGTAAATATTTTGGAATGTTAAGTCAAAGGGTGGGGCATTCTGTTTTAGCAATTTGGGCAAAGGTTTCTTTATAAAAATGGCGACCTCTAAAAGAAGTCGCTTTTGGAGGTACCACCCGGATTTGAACCGGGGAATAAAGGTTTTGCAGACCTTTGCCTTACCGCTTGGCGATGGTACCATTTATGGAGCGGAAGACGGGATTCGAACCCGCGACATTTGCCTTGGCAAGGCAACGCTCTACCACTGAGCCACTCCCGCAAAAATTGTTTTTGGCACCTTTTTTAAGTTAAGCAAACTTATCGTGCCAAGCATTTGCCATGCTTTTCAAGGTTTGCTCCTATAATATATCAAATTTCACATAAAAAATCAACTGTTTTTGGCAAATTCATGAAATTATTTTCAAAATATTATAGAAATCGATAAAAAAGCATAGAAAAATGTTTATGTAAAACGCTTTACATAAAGTATATATTCCAAAATTTTTATATTAGCCACAAAAAAAAGTGCTTAAGATTAAGCACTATTTTTCAAAATAAACAAAGCCGTAGCAACGAGGTCCAACATGTGAGCCGACTACGCAGCCGATTTCGCAAGTTGTGATTTTTTGACCTTTTGGAAGTTTTGAATTATATTTTTCTCTTAGTTTATCAACAGCTGGAATGTTGTCAGAGTGTATGTAGTAAAAATCATGTTTTGGGTCAATTTGTTTGATTTGGCTAAACATAAATTGGTCAGCTTGATTTGCGCCCATACATTTTTTGATGTTGACAACTTTGCCATCAACAATGCTGACAATTGGCTTTACATTGAGCATTGAGCCAATCACTGCTGAAGAAGAGGAGAGGCGACCGCTATTTTTCAAATACTTAAGGTCGTTGATGGCTGCATAGAGTTTGCATTTTGATTTAAGCCTGTAAAACTCTTTTATTATCTTTTCAACAGATTGCTCTTTTTCCATATACTTGCAAAGTTCGCAAATAATGGCACCTTGAGCAACTGTTGTGCAACCACTTTCTTCAATAAACACATTTTTCATGCCAAGTGAGTCGGCTGCATTTTGAGCTTGGATTTTTGTTTGACTTAATTCCATTGAAATGACAATTGTAAACACAAACACATCTTCTTTGTTTGCATAGTCTTTATAGAACTGCTCAAATTTGTAAGCGTTTGGCATTGCTGTTTTTGGAATCAGAGTTGTGTTTTCAATTTTATCGTAAAACTCTTTTTTGCTTAAACCTTCAGGATAGATTTCTTCACCAAAGGCAACCTCAATAGGAATGATTGAAATATCATATTTTTCAAGATACTCTTCAGGGATATCGCAAGAAGCATCAGCAACAATTTTGAATTTCATATTTTTCTCCTTTTCTATTAAGTTTATGATACTATAAATCAGAAAAAATTACAAACAAATTGAAGCATTTGCAAAGAACTTTTATAAATTTGAAGAAAAAATAAAAAAATATTTAAAATTTTGTAAAAAATTGTAAAAAATATTTGGCGTTTATCAAAAAGTGTATTATAATCGAAAGCGGGAGGTGAAAATATGGGGGAAGTCGATGAGAAGAAAAGAGTTTTTATTGAAGAAAGGCTCAGTTTGATGCTTATGAAAATCAGAGTGCTTCCAAATGCAAAAGGTTATAGTCTTTTAAAAGATGTTGTGATGCAGATTGCTTTGGATGCTTCAAAAAAGCTTAATATGAACAAAAAACTATATCCTGCGCTAGCTGAAAACTATAATATTTCAGTAAGTCAAATTGAAAGACGGCTAAAGACCATGTGTGAAGCTTGTAAAAGAGGATTAAATCAATCCGCTTGCGAAAATTTGTTTGGCTGTCAAAATGTTGAAACGATATCTGCTAAACAAGTTATCTGCTCACTTGCTGAAAGATTGAAACTTGAATGTCGCGCAATGATTTATAGAAATCAGATGGCATAGAAAGACTTTTTAAAATTATCAAACTTTTAGTGTTTGATTTTTTTTATTATATTTGTTAAATTTGTTACTTTATTGATTTTGAAAAATATTTAAAATATAAAAATGACTAGCGCGTAGCTAGTCTTTTTTAGTTTATCATAATTTGTAAATATATTCTTCATTTGAAACTTGTTTAAATCCAACTGCTTGAAACATGTTTTTGCTTTGGCTATTGAAAGAAAAAATGTTTGCTTTAATTTCTGTATAACCAACTTGTTTGGCTCTTTTAAGCAAAGCTTTCACACATTCTCTTCCAATATGCTTGTTTTGCCACTGCTGTGCGATAACTATTGCAATTTGCCCGAGATATAGCGAAATGTCTCCAACAAGCATCCATTTTCCATTGTCCTTGTATTTGATATAATAACATTCTCCATTTTTGCACAAAAATTTATACATGTTTTTGAGTCTTTCTTTGCTGTAAGCCTCTTCTTTGCCATCGACTTGCTTGCATAGCTTTGGACTGCTATACCAATTTATTGTCAAGTTGTAATTTGGATAATACTTAACAAGTTCAAGATTTTCATTGATTATAATTTTTGGTGGTTGAATAAAGTTTTTAATCATTTTGCCCTCTTTAAAAAATGTTACACTTTTTTCTTTTCAAAAACAAACAATTTAAGCAAAAAGTGAAAAATAAAGGGGAATGGAAGATTGCAGTTCAAGTTATTCGCTAGGTCGCAAGAAGAAACATGCTTGATTTTTGTAAGTTGCAACCCGTCTCACCCAAAGATTTGCCTCCCTCTTTTATGCGCATTTGATTTGAATAAAAAACTGCATTTCACACGCAGATTTTTCTGTGTGTCGACTAACAACAAAGTCGATTTTTTGATTTCTCAACATTGATTTCGCGACATTACATAATTGATCACGAATACTTGTTATCTTCTAAAACTTTAAATGTAAAATTTATTTGTTTAAAGTTTTTTTCTAATGCTTTATTGAATTCACTTTTTGTCAATTCTGTTACAATCTCTTTAACTTTTTGATTAAGGGCTTTGCTAAAATTAGTTTTTTCTCCTACAATTTTATAGCCTACTTTTTTTTGCATTTTCCAAGAGATTTCGTTAAATTCGAAATAACCATTCTGCAATTTTTTCAAAGACAAATTTTCAAAAGCAAACTTTGCTCTCGCTATCCAAACCTCCGTCCCATATCCTTTTCCCAAATATTTTTCATTTATCCAAATTCCACCCTTTCCAATCATATTATGTTTATCAACTAATATAGCAGTTCCACCAATAACCTTGTTTTCATTTTTTAATTGAATTGCAAAATAATAATTCTCTTCATCATTATTTCTATGTTTTTCAATAAAGCATATTGCATCTTGTTTTGTATACGGAAACTTGACAGTTAAGTTTTTTGTAACATTAAAATTATTCAATCCTTCAACATTATCTTCAATGTCAGACATTTTCCATTCTCTTAAAATCAATCTATCAGTTTCAATAATCATTTTCTTAACCTCAACGAAAATTATACCACCTATTTTGATTTTTGATTATTTTTGATTTAATTTAATTTTTAAGTAAAAAAATCAAAATTCATTTTCCTAAATAAGACACTTTTTTCTGTTTTTCTTCCAATCTTTCGCCATGTTGTCACTTCCAACTCTGTATACAGTGCAAAAATCAATCAAAGCCACTGTATGCAGTGTGTCAAGTCCTTTTCAAAAAAAGACTTTTTGTATAGTATACTTGGTGCTGGTGGTGGAAGCCTTACCCTAAAAATCTGACGATTTTCAGGGAACCCGTCTCACCCAAGGGGTCACCTCCCACTTTTATGCGCACTTGATTTGAATAAAAAACTGCATTTCACACGCAGATTTTTCTTTGGTGCTGGTGGTGGGAGTCGAACCCACACGGTGTTGCCACCTCAGGATTTTAAGTCCTGTGCGTCTGCCATTCCGCCACACCAGCATATTTATTTGTAGGGCAGTAATAACTAAACTTTTTATTTAGTTTACGCACAGGACTTTAAGTCTGTGCGTCTGCCACTGATCACCCCAAAATCTTTATAAGCTTTTGGGGACCCCGAGCCGCCACACCAGCATATTTATTTGTAGGGCAGTGCTAAGTGCGTTTAGCACTTGTTTTTTTGCACTCGGTTTGTTTGCTGATTTTGTATGCAAACTTTGAGATTGCTCTTTTATTCTATCACAAATTTTTTGTTTTGACAAGTTTTTATATTCAATTTAAACAAAATTTCGATAATTTTATTGAAAAAATTGATGTGAAATTTTGAAAATTTTAAAATTGTGCGAAAAATGTCGAATTTTTTACCTTTTTGACATAATTTTGACGCCAAATTGACGGCATTTTTGTAGAATTTTGTAAAATATTGTAAAAAACTATAAAAATTTATGGCAGTTAACATTGACTATTGTTGTTTTAAATTTTATAATTTTTTTCGTATTAAAGGGGGAAATATGAAGTTTAATTTATGTGCAAAAACAGTTTTGATGGTCGATAGGTATTTGGAAAGAATTACCGATGCAATTGATAGGTTGATTGAAAGGCGAGCTTTGAATTCTTTTTATGTTGGACTTTCTGGAGGAAGTGAAAACAGCATAACATCAGTTGCAGATTACATTATAAATTTGTCGGAGCGCAAGGTTAAACTTATAAACCTTAAGATTTTGATTGATATGGCACTTGAGGCATGTCCTATTTTGTCGGCACAAATTTTGATTGAACGCTATATGGACAATGAAAAGAGTTTTGACATTGCAAAAAGGCATAATCTTTCAGAACGAACATATTTTCGCAGATTGAATGAAGCGCTTGAGCATTTTTCGGTTGAAATGAGCAAACTGGGTTTTTCTGAAAAAAGGTTGTTTGATTATATTTCGTCGGAAAAGTGGATTATGGAAGTTTACAATCGCCTTATTTCTGCAAAGAGTGACGACAGCGTGCAAATTGACGAAAACAGACTGGGAAAACTTGTTGCTGGCTAGCTTAGTTTAAGTCGTTTTCATCAAATTCAAAATAGTCACCGTGGCGTTTGCGCACTTTCTTTTTGGAAGGTGAAGGTTTTGATTTTTGCAGGCTTGGTTTTATAAGCAGATAGATTATAAGAATGCAAGGCAAAGAAACGCCAATCACAATAAATGCCATTGCAACTTCGCTCAGCGAGGCCTCTTGACCTTGCGAAACATCAAAACTTGGCGAAGAGACAATTTCAAAGCTTTCGGTATTTGGCGAAATGGTGCTGATTCGATAGCATGAGTCAGAATAAACATAGCCAAACAAAGTTGCATCATCTTGAACAACTTTGCAATAAAACCATGGGCTGTTTAGGTCAGGAATATTTTCACCAGGCATGTCGCCATAATATGACGAGACGATGGTCAGATAATCAATTTTTGCAAGGCTTGTGTTGTTTGAAAAACTAGGGGAAGGGTAAAGAGAAAGTCCATCTAAATCTTTGATTGTAAAATTTCGGCTGGCGAAAGGCACAGACGGAGTTCCGTTCATGACGACCACATCTTGTTTTCGCACATAGCCATAGACATCTTTATATTGTGCGACATAAAAGTTTTCATTTTCCTCGTCGGTCAGATAGACAAAATATGTCTGAGGCAAAATAAAAAGCTTGCTGGTTTCGTCATCTATTGGATTTGAATAGAAATAGACTCCGCTTTCTTCAACTTTTGCATAATAGCTTATGCTTTCGCTTGCATTTGCAGGCTGGAAGAAGCCAAAAAATGCACAAAATAGAGATAAACCTAAAACTATAAAACACATTTTTTTAATCATGATTTTATTTTAAATTTTAAAATTTTTTATTGTTAACCATTTTTTGTCGAAAAAACAAGCTAAATATCTTATTTTGACAGGTGAAAAAATGAATGAATTGAAATATAAACTTAAACTAGTTAAAGAAGAAATCAAAGAAAGAAAAAAAGATGATTTTTTATCGCAATATAACAGCGGTGAAAAAATCCATAAAAAACAACTTGAATTTCACAAATGCCAGAAGAAAAACCGCTGGGTTTTTGGTGGAAATCGCTCTGGAAAAACTGAGTGTGGTGCTGTGGAAACAGTTTATCTTGCGCGTGGCATTCATCCATATCGAAAAAACAAGCCAATTTCTTGCTGGGTTGTCAGTTTGTCAAAACAAGTTCAACGCGATGTCGCGCAGGCCAAAGTGCTTCACTACTTAAAAAAGCAGTGGATTGAAAAAATTGTGATGGCAAAAGGCAGGCAAGACAGCGCCGAAAGTGGCGTGATTGATTTTATTTTGGTGCGCAATGTTTTTGGCTCGCTGAGCAAAATTGGCTTCAAAAGTTGCGATCAGGGCAGAGAAAAATTTCAAGGCACTTCGCTCGATTTTGTTTGGTTTGATGAAGAACCGCCTTATGACATATATTTGGAATGCAAAATGAGAGTTCTTGATCGGAGTGGCGAAATTTTTGGAACAATGACTCCGCTTAAAGGGCTTACTTGGGTGTATAACGAAATCTATCTCAACGAGCATAATGACGAAAATGTTTGGACCATTCAAATGGAATGGGCGGACAACCCATATCTTTCTCAAAAGGAAATTGAAGAGATGAGCGCTTCCATTTCGGCGGAAGAGCTGGAAAGCAGGCGTTATGGAAAATTTATGCAATGTGGCGGACTTGTGTATAACAGTTTTGATGAAAACAAACATGTGATAGAGCCATTTGAAATTCCAAAAGATTGGCAAGACAACATCTCAATCGACCCAGGACTCAACAATCCGCTTTCTGCTCACTTTTATGCGCGCGACTATGACGGCAATGTCTATGTGATTGCTGAGCATTATGAAAAAGGCAAAGAGGTTGACTGGCATGCTCAAAAGATCAAAGAGATTGCCTCGCGTCTTGGCTGGAAAACCAACCGAAATGGCTTTTTGGAGGCGCTTATTGACAGTGCGGCAACTCAAAAAACGCTTGCCAGCACCAAAAACGTGGTGGAACTTTTCTATGAAAATGGCATTTTGACAAATCCGCGAGTGAATAAAGATATGTTTACTGGCATCAACATTGTAAAGCGTTATCTTTGTGATGCAAATGGAAAAACGCATCTGTATATTTTCAAAAATTGCGTCAATCTTATTCGTGAAATCAAATCATATTGGTGGGGTGACGACGACCTTCCTATAAAAAAAGATGACCACTGCCTTGACGAAATGAGATATTATCTTGTCAGTTTAAATCAGGACAAGGCTTTCACGACAAAAAAGACAGAGGTGCAGAAAGATAAGGAAAGGCTTATAAAAAAATTGAATAAAAAACATTAAAATTCAAAAAATTCGGCAAAAAGCAAAATATTTCGATATTTATTTGGAAAAAATAACATTTGTATGATAAGATTATCTATGAAAAAGGTGAGAAATGAAATTTTTTAAATCTTTATCGATTTTTTTGGTTTTTGCACTTGCTGTTGGGGGACTTGCTTTAGGCTCCCTTTCTTTTAATAACACTTTGGCAGATGAGGCAAACCTTAAAGAGGTCACAGTCAATGAATCGAATGCGGCTGAAGTTTTCAGCGCGCCTTGGCAATACTCATCTATCACACTTTCTTCTGACCTTGATTTTGCTGAGCTTGGAATAACTTTAAATGCCTCAGCCTCAAGTGACAATTCTCAAGTTTTTAAAGGCACATTAAATGGTGATGGACACACCATTTCAAATTTATCTTTCTCAAATGAAAATGGTGGCAACAATTTTGGGCTTATTGGTGTGGCTCAAAATGCGACTATTGAAAACTTAAAAATCACAGGCTCTGTGACATACAACTTTTCTGCAAACAGCGCTGGAGTGCTGTCAATTGGCGTTTTGCTTGGAAGAGGTGACGGCGTTTCAATTTCAAATTGTGAAATCGATGTGACAGGCGTTCAAGTTGAAGGCAATAGCACGGCAATTGCTTATAGCTTGCCATCAACTTCGGCAAACATTGGGCTTATCGTGGGCAACTTGCGAGAAGGCTCTTCAATAAGCGATGTTGTTTTAAAAGGGCAGATGAACATCACCTTGCCTGCAAATTATCAATACAACATTGGTGGAGCTGTGGGCGTGCTTTCGTCAAGCGTGATTGAGAGAACTCTTTGTTTTGGAGCGATAACAGCTCAAGCAGCGCAGGGCTCTAGCGCTACATTTGATGGAGTGGCTCTTGGCGGGCTTATCGGTTTTGCACAAGGTGACACAACTATAGTAAAAGACAATGTTGCCTCATGCACAATTTCTTCGTCAGACATAACAGCAGGCGCTATAATTGGACAAAACTCTGCAAACAGTTCGATTTTAAATTCTGCTCTAAACTATTGCTATTGGTCTGATGCACTTTTGCAGCCTGTTGGAAAAAATGGTGACAGTTTTATCACTTCAGAAACTCTAAGGTCTGAAAGTTCTTTGACATATTCATTTATTTCAAACAGCGCAAATTTCAATCCTGTTAGTGCAGGTTTCAATTTCAAAACAGTGTTTGGCACAAGCTCTGGCAATATTGTTTTGCAACAGTTTCAAACCTTTTCTTTCTCAATAGACAGCAACCTTGACAATATTGTCTCTTCTGCAAGCTTTTCATCGGAAGGTGAAGAAACTTCAATCAGAGACATTGCATACAACAAAGATTTGACAATCACTTTGGCTCTTAGACCACAAGAAAAAGGTGGAGCCACAATCACCAATGTGGTTCAGTTTTACAACTTGACAGACATACGCGTGAATGGAACATCAAAAATTGGCGAAGGTGACTATACTGTCACAGCAAATGAAGACACAAATTCTTTCACCATAGCTTTTAGCGCAAATGGCTATACAAGTGGTTCTTATTCTTTCACTTTCCAAGCAAAAGCTTATCGAGCAGAATATAGAGTTGCTCGTGACGGCGACATATTGCCAGGTGGAGTTACTTTCTCAGGTGAGAACCCTATTGAATCAATTGTTCAGTCTTACACAATTCAGAGCGCTCAAGTAACAATCAGGGCAGTTGCGCAAAGCTATTACACCTTCTCGCATTGGGAGCTTTATTATCAAAACGGAAATGGCGATTGGAATACCAATCCTGAAACAACATGGGCGGGAGAAAGCGACAGCGTTTCGCCGAGCATGCAAAGCCTTCCAATAAATTTTGGTGTTGCTCCATTTGACCAAGCGTTTAGGCTTGTTGCAGTTTTTTCAAGTGAAAACGGAATTGCAATTGATTTTTCAAATTTAAACACTGACAGAATAAACTCTATAACTGTTTCTGGAACAACTTATGAAGGAAGCCCTATCACAGTGCTTAGAACGCTGACAAACCTTAGCGTTGTTGTGACTATGAATGAGGGTTACGACTTTGACAGCGCCAACTTCTTGACTGTTATAAGGTCGCTTTACAATGAAAATGTGGCACAAGAGGATGTTGTCAGAAACAGCGCAGTAAATTCTGATGGTCTAAACACTTACACACTGTCAATCAATGTGGCAAAAATTTATGAAAACACTCAAGGTCAGTCGATAACTCTTTCTGTTCCGACCATTGTTGAAGATGGTGGCGATGGAAATGGGCTTTTATGGCTTTGGATAACTTTGCCTTGCGTGGTTGTTGTGCTTGGTGTTGGAATTTTCCTTATCATTTACTTAAAAAAACGCGGTCAAGCAAAGGCAAATGTTCAAAAGCGCGAAAAAGAAAAAGAGGTTAGTTATAAAGATTATTACTTATAAAAAAGGGAATTTTTAGTTCCCTTTTTTGTTTGACCTCAAATTTTAAGCGGCAAGTTTTTCTGCAATTGAGTTGTCAATCAAAGCAGAATAGTCTGGAGCATAAGATGTGCCTTGAGTTGAATTTATGATGTCAAGAAGTTTGTTGAAAGACTCTTCACTGAAAATCATGTCATGGCTCCAAGCGTCAATTGAAAGATATTGTTCAATTGCAATCTGAAGTTCTGCCTCACTCATGCCAGCAAAGCTTGCAGTAAGTGCTTTGACAACAACAGCTGAGTCATTTTCAACAATGTATTGATAGCCATTTTTTACAGCTTTCAAAAACTTCTCTGCTTGCTCGCTGTTATTTTCAAGATAGCTTGATTTTGTAGCAAAGCAGGTGTATGGGATTTCACCAGAAACTGTTCCGACAGCAGAGACAACATAGCCCATGCCTTCATTTTCAAGAGTGGTTGCATTTGGCTCGAAAAGTGTGCAGAACTCATTTCCTGAAACTTGAAATTCGCTTGCAATGTTGTTGAAAGCAACATCAGTTCGAAGATTTACCTCGCCAGCTTCAAGGTTGGTTCCGATTGTAAGCCCAGCATTTTTGATGACATATTCAAGCGTCATTGCAGGCAGTCCGCCAGCTCTTCCGCCGATGATGGTTTTGCCTTTAAGCATATCAAGTGAAAACTCATCTTCAATTGGGTCGCGAGAAACAATGAAAGAGCCATCTTTTTGAGTCAATTGTCCAAAAACAACAGGGTGGTCAGATGAAGTTGATGAATAGATAACGGTTTCAGGGCCTGCAAGAATGATGTCAGCACTTCCGCTCAAAAGGGCGGTCATAGAGGCATCAGAGCCAGTTGCTGTTTCAATTGTGACGCTCAAACCTTCATCTTCAAAGAAGCCCATATTGTATGCAACATAAAGTGGTGCATAGAATATGCTTCTTGTCACCTCATTAAGTCTTATTCGGTTTGGGTCTGAGCTTCCACAGCCGACAAAGATAAGGCAGGCTGTCAGACACAGCACCAGCGAACAAGCCATGAGTGATAATTTTTTTATTGTTTGCATTTTTCCTCCTCACAAAATCAGTTTATGAGGAAATAAGCCTTTAAGTGCTTTGTTTTTTCATCAAAAGGGTGCCTTTTGCAAAATTTATCACATATTTTTGCTCGTTGCTTCCGCTTTGCCAGCTTATTTTTACTTCAATTTCTTTTTCAACATCTTCAACTTTTGGCGTAAGCTCAATCTCTCCAGTTTTTTGCCCAACCACATAGCTATGCTTAAAATATGGTGGATTTTCAGTGCCGTCAACCCAAACTTTGATTGCTTCATAATTGTCAAGCCCTTCTGGCGCTTTTATTTTTATTCCAACTCTTGCGCCTTCTTCAGTCCAGCCTTTTGCCAGGTTTGCCTCATAAAATTGCACAACTTCGCCTTCGCCACCAAAGGTTATTTTTCCAGTGTCCTTATTGTATTCAAATGAAAGCGCACCGCCAGTCTGCTCATTATTGCGTGAAACCTCTGCCATTTCAAAGGTTTTGTCACAACCACTGCAAAAAGGCAAAATCAAAATTATTGCAAAAATCAAAAACAACTTTTTCATAGATTTATTTTTATCAAAAAATTGCTTTTTATTTAAGTTTTTCAGCTTTTGGCTTTTTCTTTTTGCTCTCGCTCGGTGGTCAGTTGCATCTTTAAAACATCAGAGCGCCTGAGCGAATATTTTGAAAACATCATGATTGCAAGTGAAAGAAAAATTGTGCAACCAAAGAAGACAATCATTCCAAGTCCGTTTTGCACCGAAAGTGCTTGAAGTGGCTCGGAAGAGTCAAATTTGATTATGTCAAGCAAAAATCCTATGATAAGCAGTGCAATTGAGTTGGCAAGGTTGTATGTGAAGGTGAAAAAACCTGTGTAAGAGCCTGCATTGTTGTTGCTTGTCTTGTAAATTTCAAGAGTGACGACATCGGCATACATAGAAAAGGGCAAGCTATACATCGCACCAGCGCCAATTCCACAAAAGACAAGGCATGGCATGGCTATATAAAACATTGTTTGAACTGGAATATATTCTCGGAATAAAAAGGTTAAAACAATCAAAAATATGCCAAAAATGATAGTGCTGAGCGAGTAGATGAGGGCCTTTTTCTTGTCAAGGCGCTTTGAAATGTAAACCCAAAGTGGTTGAGACAAAATTGCGCCACCAAAAAGACAGATGAGAACTATAGAGATTTGCGGACTTGAAAAATGATAGCAATAGGTGAAAAGGTGAAGTCCCACAGAAGTGAGAAAGGCAGAGGCGATTGTGGCAAAAGAATAGCCCAAGATGACATTTCGGAAATCTTTTTTCTTCAAAATGTCAAAATAGCCATTGACGAGAGCGGAAAACTTAAATTTTTGCTTTTCGGTTTTTTGACTGTAAATTTTGTTTTTTCTGGTGTAACTAAGGCAAGAGGCAATCATAATAAGCCCGAAAAACAAAAGCATGCCAGAATTTATAAGGGCAATTTTGATGTAACCGCTTTGGCTGTGTGAGGCTTGAATTGAAATTGAAATTGACGGCATAAAGAAATACATCAAAATGCTTGGAAGCACCATGCCCATGATTGAAAAAACCGTTTTAAAACCTTGAATTTTTGATTGCTCGTTATAGTCAGGCGCAAGGTCGATGGCAAGAGCTGCGTATGGCGTGCCAAAGCAGGTGTTGGCGCTCTCTATTGCAAGCATTCCAACAAGAAGCCACAAAAATTTTCCAATTTCTGGCAGAGAGGCAGGCATTGACCAAATGCAGATGTTGAGAAGGGCGATGATAAAAATGCCAAAAAACATAAAACCCAGTCGTTTGCCAAAAAATTTGTTGTTTGTGTTGTCTGAAAGGTGCCCAATCAATGGGTCGCTGACACCATCCCAAAGGGAAGAAATTGCGACAGCAATGCCAACAAGCGAGCCAGAAATTCCCATCACTGAAGTGCCAAAAAACATAATAAAATTGTTCAATGTTTGTGACATTGAACTATAACCAAGTCCGCCTATTCCATACAAAAATTTATTGCGAAACTTTAAATTTGTTTTCACAAAACTATTGTTATGTTTTGCAAAATGCTTTTATGCTCTTTTGCGCTTTAAGTTTATTCTCCACTTGTCAGTTTTTCTTCAGGAATCATCACATAGCCTTTTGGTTTTTTGCAAAGAGGGCAGACAAGCCATGCGCTCTTGTCTTCAATGCTGTGACCGCAATTTGAACATGTCCAGGTGAGAGGCTTGCTGTTTTTGTAAAGCTGACGCTTGTTGTAATTTTGTGCAAGCGTTTTTAAAATTCTGCTGTGCTTGTGTGAGACTTTGCCAATAAGCTCAAACACTCCAGCAATCTCTTTGAACCCTTCATCAGTTGCCACTCTTACAAATTGCGCAAAAAGATTTTTGCCTTCATATTCTTCGATAATTCCAGCGCGTTCAAGTGAAATAGTGATTTTGTTGTCTTCAAATGGATAACCAGCCTCAATCACAACATTATCTTTTTTGTTTTCCGAAAGTTCAAGCATAAGGCTATAAAGTCTTTGGCTTTGACCAATTTTGTGCTTGCCCATTCCTTCTAAGAGGGTTGATAAATATTCCATGCCGTCATCGCGCGCATCCTTTGCCATAAATTGATATCTTGCTGCATCTTGACAAAGCCCCGCAAAAGCTCTTGCAATGCTGATTTTTGTTTGACTTTGATTAAACTGCATAATTTTCTCCTTGTAAATCAAGTATTTCCATTTTAATAAGCGCTAAACATTTGATTTTTTTTGCTTTTTTTAGTAAACTATAACCAAAGAGGTGTCAAATGAGAGATTTTTCTAAACTTGAAAATGAAAATGTAGAAAAATACCATTACTACATCATCGGCAAAGATGAGAAAAAAATTACAAGCAAGCTTGATAAGCTTTTAAAATTTTATACTTTGCGTTTTGTAGAAAACTTTGTTGGAAGAGAAATAATTTACGATGTTTCAAACAACATGCTTTCAAATGCAGGTCTTGTTTTGTCCAAACAGTATGAAGAAAATGACGGAATTTTCTTTAAGGTAAGAAAAATAAGCTTTCTGCCTGCAAATGTAAGGCGAAAAAGCAAAAAGTTTTATCTTGCTGAATGCACAGGTTCAGAAGAGCCAAAAGACTTTCCTATTCAAATTGCAAATGCCATTCAGTCATCTTTTACCGAGCCTTTTACCATTGACCTTGTTTCAGTTGTAAGGCAAACTATTCCAAAGATTGAAATAAAAGTTTATGGCAAAAAATATCAAATTGTTGGCGGATTTGGATATAAGGCGAAAATGTTTTTTGAAAAAACTGAATATAAAGATTTGATTGGAGGAAAGAAAGTTGTAAAATATGGATTGACTTTCAACGCGCCAACAGGTGAAGAAAATCAACAATACAATCAAGAGGTTTTGGAAGTGATTGATAAATATTGCACAGAACTTGTTCCTTACAAACAAACCAGATTTGAAATTGCAAAAAGGTTGCTATTTCCAGAGCCAGTCGTTGTAGAAAAAAAATTTGATGATGAAGAATAATTTGCTTGACACAAAACAAAGAAAAATTGTAATATATAAGAAAGGAGGGGGAAATGAAAGTAAAATCGGTAAAAACAATAGTTTTGCGAGTTCTGGCAATCTTATTGTCGCTAGGCGCCATGATTAGCATGGCTGGAGGTGCTTATTTCACTCAAACGAGTGGAGGAAGCTTGTCTGGAGAGAGCGCCTCTGTCTCTTTCGGCGATTGGTTTGAAAGTCTCAATAGCGACTTTAGTGGCTTGATTGAAGCTGAAGGCACTTGGAAGGGTAGCGAAGCCTTCTTCATTATCAGCATCATTATGCTAAGCCTTTTGATCATCGCAATTGTGCTTCAATTCTTTATTAAAAAGAATTGGCTTCAAATCACAGTAAGAGTTTTATCTATTGTTGCATTTATAGCAGTTCTTATCGCATTTGTTCTTTTGCTTGCTGGCTGTCTCCAAATGCATACAGAAGGTCTTGGAGTGTCTCATTCTTATATCCCTGCAGTTGGAGCATGGCTATTTCTTGTGTTTGGTCTTATTGGTTCAGCACTTGGCATTGTATGTGGAAGCAAACTTAAAAACGCAAAGAGATAAAAAGCTAAAACCACTCTTGATGGGGAAAACTCCAAAAAGGGTGGTTTTTTGTTGGAGATTTATTTTAGAAACAAACAAAAAAGCGAAGAGATTTCTTCGCTCAATTTTTTATCAAACTTTATGCAAGTTCGCGCAAAATTCGCTGTGCGATTTTCGTTTGGCGCGAAACAACAAAAAAAAATAAGCGCCAGTGCCATACGCTACGAAGTAGCTAGGCAAAAGCGCAATTTTTTTTGGTAGCCTCAAGGGGAATCTCGTCACAAACTTCGCTTATGCAAAGTTTTTATCAAAACTCTTGCTCTTGCGCTCGTTTGCTCCTCTTCCCAAAAATCTTTCGATTTTCGGGAGCCCTAACAAGACGGGGTTCGATTCCTTTTAATAAATAAAGTAACAAAAAAGCGAAGAGATTTCTTCGCGCAATTTTTTTTGGTAGCCTCAAGGGGAATCGAACCCCTGATTCCGCCGTGAAAGGGCGGTGTCTTAACCGCTTGACCATGAGGCCACAACATGATACTTGTTTATTATACTTGTTTTTAGACCACAAGTCAAGCGTTTTTATAAAATTTGTCGAACTTTTTAAATTTCTTCAAAATAAAAAAGCAAGCAGAAACATTTGCTTTCATTTTTTGTGCTTATAAAACTAAAACAATTGTGACAACAACTGCGATTATTGAAAGTGGAATAAGAACATAAGACATGATTGAAGCAACTTTTCCAATCGTCTGTTTGTTAAGCCTTTTCTGAACAATCGCAAAATTTAAACCGATAAGTTGCATAACAAAGCCGAAAGCTGCAAGTCCATAGAAGGCAATTGCTCAGATAAGTGACAAGATTGGAAAATCTCCAACTTCACTTGCGCTGAGCATGTTTTGCGCGCAGAATGAGCCAGCCACTGCAAGTCCAACAAACATAAGCGTTCCTATTTTATATAGTTTTGGCAAATATATTGACAGATTTATAAAAAGATAATTTTCAACTTTGTTTTTCTGGCTTTAAATGATTTCTGGCAATTGCAGTGACATAGATTTTGTCAGCAAAATTTTTAAGAAGTTTTGCACATTGATTGGAAGTGGCGCAGGTTGTGACAACATCATCAACGAGCAAGATCGTTTTGCCTTTTATAAGCTTTGCGTTTGTCACCATCATTGAATTTTCAAGATTTTTCGCTCTTTCACTGTAGCTCAAATTCTTTTGCGCTTTGGTATGGGTGATTTTAAGCAGTGTCTCAAGGCGAGGTTTGTCAAACAGAAGGGCAATTTCATCTGCAAGCAGTTTGGCAGGGTTATAGCCACGCCTTTTTATAGAAGTTTTATGAGAAGGCACAAAAGTTATAATGTCAAAATGCAAATTTTCATCTTTGATATAATCAAAAATAATCTTTGCATAGCTTTTTGCCAGGTATCTTGCATTGCTGTCTTTGAAAGACAAAATGCTTGAGCGCACTGCCTTTTCATAATTTAGTGGACAAAAACATTTTTCAAAATAGCGCTTGTGTGATTTGCAATGGTCACAAATTTTGTTGCCTTCTTTTATGCGTGTGTCACACTTTATGCATTTTGCACCTTTGTTGAAGGCATATTTTTCACATTCGTCACAATATGGCTTTTTATCAAAATCGACAATTTCGTTGTTGCAAAAGATGCATTTTGTGTTGAGCGGAAAGACTAAGTCCAAAAATTTGTTGCCAACTTTCTTGCAAAAGGATAAAAATTTATTCATAAAGCTCCTTTATTTTCTTTTGTGCGTCTTTCAATAGGCCTTTCAAAAGGGTGTAGCGCTGCAATGTATAGTTGTTTGAAACCATGCGTCGAAGATTTTTCTTTTCGCCGACAAGCACAACCATCTTTTTTGCACGAGTCACGGCAGTGTAGATAAGGTTTCGCGTCAAAATCATTGGCGCGCCTGCAATCACAGGAATGACAACTGTGTCAAATTCTGAGCCTTGGCTTTTGTGAATTGTGATGGCATAGGCAAGGCTGAGCTGAGAGATTTCAGTTCGCGGATAGGCGCAAATTCTGCCATCTTCAAACTCAACGACAGTTTCACCAGTTTGGTAGTCTATTTTAACAATATAGCCAATGTCTCCATTAAAAACGCCTTCGCCTTGCTCGTCAATAAAGCCGACAGTTCGGCTCCAAACAAGGTTATAGTTGTTTGCAGTTTGCATCACTTTGTCGCCTTCTCTGAAAATAGTCTGCCCGACAACAAATTCCATCTTTTTGATTGAAGGCGGATTGATAACTTCTTGAAGGGTGGTGTTGAGATTGGTTATTCCGCAGACGCCCGCCTTGAGTGGTGCAAGCACCTGAATTTGAGTGCTGTCTTCTTTGGTAAAATAAGGAAGCCTTTTTGTGACAAGGTCAATCACAGACCTTTTTATCTCTTCAAGGTCGTTTTTTTCTTCAAAGAAAAAGTCTTTTGAGTGATTGTCAATAACCGGCATTTTGCCATCGTTGATAAGGTGTGCGTTTGTGATTATAAGGCTGTCATCGCTTTGACGGAAAATTTTTGTCAGCGTGCAAACTGGAACGCAACCGCTTTTTATAACATCGTCAAGCACATTTCCGGCGCCTACACTTGGAAGCTGGTCTTTGTCGCCAACCATTATCAGTTTGCATTGGCGAGGAAGGGCTTTACAAAGACTGCTCATAAGTGCAACATCAACCATTGACATTTCGTCAACAATCACAACATCGGTTTTGAGAGGGTTATTTTCGTTGTAAACAAATCTGTTTGCGGTTGTGGCATTTGGAGCAACCTCAAGCGCTCTGTGAATTGTTTTGGCCTCTTCACCTGTGCTGTCAGAAAGGCGTTTGCTTGCTCTGCCAGTTGGCGCCATAAGAATAAACTTTTGATTTTGTTGCTTCAAAAGTTCTATCACGCATTTGATGATTGTTGTCTTTCCAGTTCCTGGTCCGCCTGTGATAACTGAAACGCCACTGTTTAGCGCGGTGGTGATTGCATTTTTTTGTTCATCATGAAAAAGGATTTTGTTTTTTGCTTGAAAGTGGTCAATTTCATCTTCAAAGTCAAGCTTTTCAATGTTTTGAGTTGACGAAAGAACGGCAAGTTTTTGCGCGACTGAATTTTCATAGAAATAATATTTGCTAAAAATCACAACTTCAAGGTTGTCCTTCCAAAATTTCATCATTGTTTTGTCAAGGACAAGTCCGTCAAGCGCCTCTTCAAACAGCTCGCCAAAAACCTCTTCATCAATCTCAAGCAGGGCAAGGCTTTGCGTGGCAAGTGCATTTTTAGGCAAAAAAGTGTTGCCTGTTTTTTCAACAGCAGAAAGCATGGTGTGTAAAATTCCAGCCCTGACTCTAAATTCGCTATAGGCAGGAATGCCAATGCTTTTTGCAATGCGGTCGGCTGAGAGAAAGCCTATGCCGTCAATGTCTTCAACAAGTTTGTATGGGTTTGCCTTGACCACATTTATGGTGTTTGAGCCATAAACTTCATAGATTTTCATCGCCATGTTGGTTGAAATGTTGTATTTTTGCAAAAACATGATTGAATTTTGCATTTTTTTGAGTTCTTTAAATTTTTCACCAATTTCAAGCGCCTTTTTCATTGAAATGTTTTTGATTTGGGCAAGTGAAGATGGACTCATTTCGATTATGTCAAAGGTTTGTTCTTTAAATGTTTGCACAATGTTTTTGGCAGTGACTGGTCCAACGCCTTTGATAAGCCCAGACGAGAGATATCTTTCAATGCCAGCGAGAGAGGTTGGCAAAACCACCTCATAACTTGTAAAAGCAAACTGAAAGCCATATTTTGAATTGTTAACAAATTCGCCTTCAAGCGAGAGGTTTTCGCCGATGTTTGCGCTTACAAGTTTGCCAACACAAGTGGTCAGTGCCCCTTTAAAATCAAGCAAAAAAACAGTGTAACCATTTTCGTCGTTACGGAAGATAATTTCTTCAATTGGGCCTTCAATTGTCATAGATATATTTTAATATCTAAAATTCAAAAAAACAAGTAAAAACACTTGCTTTGAAAAAAAAATTGCATTATACTTGTGTTTAAGAGGTGAAAATCTATGATGAATAAAATTGGTGGGCTTATCGAACTTGAAGCACTGCTTGAAAACATCTTAAAAAAGAAAAGCGACGGCTCATTTTTAAAACATAAAATTTTGTATTTTGCCTATCTTTACGAAAATCTTTCAATTGGCATGATTGTGGAAAAATTGGGCATCAAAAAGACAAATTTTGCTCTTATCACAAGAGAACTTCAAAAAGAAGGGCTTGTCACAATTGGCAAGTCAACTATTGACAAACGCTGTCATGTTTTAAACCTTACAGTTGAGGGCATGAACAGTCTTTATAAATATGTCTCTTCAATCGGCGAGATTGTGGGAAATATTGACGACTCCATTCAAGATGCAACAAAAAAGCTTAGCGACTATTTCAATAAAATAGTTTAGTCTTTTTGCTTTCGTTTTGCCAAAATTTTGACTTTTTTGCTGGAAATTTCATATTAAAAATAAAGGAAAGATTATGATAAAATTTTATAATTCGTTAACTAAAAGAAAAGAAGAGTTTGCGCCACATGGCGATAAGGTGAAAATGTATTCATGCGGTCCAACTGTTTATTATTATCCACACATTGGCAACATGAGAGCTTATCTTTTTATGGACAACATAAGAAGAGTGCTCAAATATAACGGCTATCAGATGGACGGTGTTATCAACATCACCGATGTTGGACATCTTACAAGCGACGCAGATGAGGGTGAAGACAAAATGCTTGTGGCAAGCGAGCGAGAGCATAAAAGCCCTTGGGAAATTGCAAAATTTTATACCGATGTTTTTATGAAGGAAGTCAAAAGGCTCAACATCGATATGCCAGAGCATATTGCGCCAGCAACAAGCGTGATTGAAGACATTATCAAGTTTGTTGAAGGGCTTCTTGAAAAGGGTTATGCCTATGAGACCAGCAAGGGCATCTATTTTGACATCAACAAGCTTCCAGGTTATGGAAAACTTGGTGGCGCGGTTGATCAAAAAATGGCAGGCGCAAGAATTGAAGTTGACGATGAAAAACACAATCCTTATGACTTTGTGCTTTGGGTAAAGGCGCCAAAAGAGCATATCATGCAGTGGAACAGCCCTTGGGGAATGGGCTATCCAGGCTGGCACATTGAATGCTCAGTTATTGGCAACAAATTTTTAGGCGAATATATCGACATTCACACAGGCGGTGTTGACCATAAAACCATACATCACGAAAATGAGATTGCACAAAGCGACAGCTTGTGCGGACATCAAGTGGTCAAGTTTTGGATGCATGTTGAATTTTTGCAAGTTGACGGCGGAAAAATGAGCAAAAGCCTTGGAAATATCTACACACTTGACGATTTGAAAGCGCGCGGATTTGAGCCAGAAGATTTCAGATATTTCTATTTTATGGCGCACTATGCAAAACAGCAAAATTTCACTTTTGAGGCGATAAAAGGTGCTCAAAACAGCTTAAAAGCCTTTAAAACGGCAGTTTTATCTCACAAAAACGGTCAAAACAAACTTGAAGAGAGTGCTTTAGAGGAATACCGAAAGGCATTTTTAGAGGCGATAAATGACGACCTCAACATGCCAAAAGCACTCGCTGTTTGTCAAAAACTTTTAAAAGAAGAAAAGAGCAGTCAAGTTTACTCTCTTATTGAAGAATTTAACAAAGTGCTTGGCTTTAGCTTTGACGAGAGTTCGGTTCCTGAAGATGTGACTTCTCTTGCAAATGAAAGGTGGCAGGCAAAACAAAACAAAGACTATGCAAAAGCTGATGCCATTCGAGCAGAAATTCTTGCAAAAGGCTATGTCGTCAAAGACAGCAAAGATGGATTTGTGATAGAAAAAGCGTAAAAATTTTAAACAAAAAGGAAAAAGTTATGGAAAAATCTTATACACCTGAGTTTTTTGAAAAAGATATATACAAAAATTGGCTTGAGAAAAATTATTTCACTTCTCAGCCTGACGGAAGAGAACATTTTTCTGTCGTTATGCCGCCACCAAATGTTACTGGCAAAGCCCATGTTGGACATGCCTTAAACAACACAATTCAAGACATCTTGGTGCGCACAAAACGCATGAAGGGCTTTAACACTCTTTGGATCCCAGGCACAGACCACGCTGCCATTGCAACTGAAGAGGTTATTGCTCGTCAACTTCGCCATGATGGGCTTAAAAAAGAAGATATCGGCCGAGAAAAATTTCTCGAAATGGGCTGGGATTGGTATAAAAAATATGGCAACATCATTGTTGACCAGTTTAAAGCGCTCGGCATTTCTTGCGATTGGTCAAGACTTGCCTTTACCATGGACGAAAATTTAAACAAAGCTGTTCGTCATGTTTTCTGTCAATATTTTGGTGAAGGGCTGATCTATAAAGGCAAGAGGGTGGTAAATTATTGCCCAAGTTGCAAAACGACAATCTCTGACAACGAAAATGTCTATGTTGAGCAAAACACATTCTTGTGGTATATTCGCTATCCATTTGCTGACGGAAGCGGTTATGTGACAGTGGCAACAACAAGACCTGAAACAATTTTTGGTGATACTGCCGTTGCAGTCAATCCAAAAGACCCAAAATATAAAGACCAAATTGGCAAAGACCTTATCTTGCCTCTGGTAAACAAAAAAATCAAACTTATTGGTGATGACTATTGCGAAATGGGCTTTGGAACGGGCGCTGTTAAAATCACACCAGCGCATGACCCAAATGACTATGAGGTTGGACTGCGTCATAACCTTGAGGTTGTCACTTGCATTGATGATGAAGGCAAACTTAACGAAAATGCAGGTCAGTTTGCTGGACTTGACAGAATAAAGGCAAGACCACAAATTGAAAAAGCGCTCGAAGAGGGTGGCTATCTTGTTAAAAAGGAAAAATACAAAAATCAAGTGGGAACTTGCGATCGTTGCCACAATTTTACCGAGCCAAAAATTTCAACACAATGGTTTGTCAAGATGAAAGACCTTGCAAAACCTGCAGTCGAAGCGGTCAAAAAGGGTGAACTCAAATTCCATCCAAAAAGATTTGAAAAAAAATATCTAAACTGGCTTGAAAACATTCAAGATTGGTGCATTTCTCGTCAAATTTGGCTGGGACATCGCATTCCTGTTTACACTTGCTCAAATGGTCATGTGTTTGCAAGCGAAGAAGAACCAACAGTTTGCCCACATTGCAAAAGCCACCACCTTGAACAAGAAGAAGATGTGCTTGACACTTGGTTCTCGTCGGCTTTGTGGCCTTTCTCAACACTTGGATATCCTGAGCAAACTGAAGACCTTAAATATTATTATCCAACTTCAGTTCTTGTAACGGCTTATGACATCATAACCTTCTGGGTTTCAAAGATGGTGTTCTCAGGGCTCAAATTTATGGGAGAAGTGCCTTTCAAAGATGTTGTAATTCATGGAATGGTTCGCGACATCAAAGGCGTCAAAATGTCAAAACACCTTGGCAATGGCGTTGACCCTAACGACATGATTGCAAAATATGGCGCTGATGCTTTAAGGCTTTCGCTTGTCAACGGCATGAGCATGGGTTCAGACATCAAATACGGCGAAGAAAAAATCAAAGAAGCCAAAATCTTTATCAACAAACTTTACAATGCAAGCAAGTTTGTGATTTTAAACCTCAAAGATTTCAAAAAGACAGATTTGAAAAAGCTTAAGCTTAAAGAGAAAGATAAGTGGATTTTAAATGAGCTTAACGAGCTTATAAAATCAGTTGACAAAAACATGGAGCGCTATGCTCTTGGTGTTTGTGCAAGCAATTTAATTGAATTTACTGTGGCAAAATTCTGTGACTGGTATATCGAACTTGCAAAAGTTGACCTTTATGGCGAAGATGAGGGCAGAAAAAATGTAACTCAAAATGTGCTTTATTATGTTTTTGACGCACTTTTAAAGCTTTTCCATCCATTTATTCCTTTTGTGACAGAATATATCTATCAAAATATGCCTGAACATGAAGAGACAATCATGCTTTGTGACTATCCAAAGAGATTGAAACTTAATACTGCAAATGACTTTGAAGCAGTGATTTCGCTTATAAAAGAAATCCGAAATGCAAGAGCAAAATACAATTTGCCAGACAACAAAAAGACAGAACTGCTTTTCAAACTTTCAGAAAAAGACCAAATTTTCAAAGACAATTTGCTTTCAATTTGCAAGCTTGCCTTTGGAAGCGAGGTTAAAGTTGTAGAAAATGAGCCAACAGAGAAATGTGTGAAAATAATTGCGCGCGACAGCTTTGTATATATTCCTCTTGGTCAGCTTATTGACAGCGAAAAGGAAAAGGAGAGAATTCAAGCGGAAGTTGCAAAACTTAAGTTTGAAATCGAGCGCTCAGAAAAACTGCTTGCAAACGAGGGCTTTGTAAAAAAAGCGCCACAAAACCTTATAGAAAACGAAAAACAAAAACTTGAGAAAAACAAACTTGCACTTAAAAAAATTTTAGGGGAATGATATGAGAAAAAATTGGACGGCTTTTAAAAGCCTTCACAAACAAAACCAAATTTTTAGAATTGTCAATCTTGTTGTTATGGGTGCGCTTTGCCTCACATGCGTTGCACTTGCTTTCTATTATGGCTTTGTCTATGACCCAAACAATCGAATTGTGCCAGCCATTTGCATAGCACTTCTTGCTCTTGTTCCGCTGGTGATTGAAATGATTTTTGGACGAAGATTTAACAATGTTGTCTTTCTTTCAATCGAAATTTATCTTATCTTTGCAGGGCTTATTGGCTCGGTGCTGAATGTTTACTATCTTGTAAGCTGGTATGACATCGTCATCCATATCCTGATGGGCTATTTGGTTGCAATGTGTGGAATTTTTGTGATTTCAAGGCTTGGCAACTACAAAAAAATGAATGTTGTTTTGGTCGCCTTTTTCTGCCTTTGTTTCTCACTTGCCATTGAAGTGCTTTGGGAAATCTTTGAGTGGGGTGCAGACAATTTGTTTAACCAAACTATGCAAGGCGAAAAATTGCCTGGCGTCAATCAGCCACTTGTTGGCGACACAATGCTTGACCTTGTTTGCAACACAACTGGTGCAGCAATATTTTTCTTCCACTTTTTGATTGGCAAGTTTTCTAAAAAATCTTTGGGTATAAACTTTATTGAAAAGCAACTGACAAAGGAAGAGGCTTTGATGATTGTCGATCAGCAAGAACAAATTAAAGAACAATCAAACGAGCCAAAAACAGAACAAATCGATGAATTAAAACAAATCGAAAAAGTTGAAGAAATGCCTCAAGAATTTGAAGAAAACAAAGTTATAGAGGCTAAAAGCACTGTTAAAAAATCGCAAAAAGTAAAAAGAGCGAGTAGTAGTGTTGCAAAACCAAAGCAAACCAAAAGCAAAACCAAAACAGCTGAAAAATAAATATTAAAAAAAGCATTAACGAAAGGTTAATGCTTTTTTGCTTTTTGTTTTTATTCATGTCTGAGTGATTCAACTGGGTCAAGTTTTGCAGCTTTGGATGCAGGGTAGAGCCCAGCAAGCACGCTTATCACAACGCTGAGCCCAAGTGCAAGCAAGAAGTAATACCAGTGGAACGAGAGCGGTGCAAAGCCTAAGATTGAGTTGAACAAGAGCACGAGAAGTCCGCCAACAACGCCAGCAAACACAATTCCGACAAGTCCGCTAAACAGACCAATCAAGAAGCTTTCTGTTGTAAAGATTTTCTTTATGTCGCGCTTTCTTGCACCAATTGATTTGAGAACGCCAATTTCGCGAGTCCTCTCTGAAACGCTCATATAGAGAACAACCAAAATCATAATCATTGCCACGATAAGTGAAATTCCTGCGATGATTGCAAGTGCGATTGAGAAGGTCGACAACATTTCAGTAAACATGCTTGCCATCTGATTTTCCACCGAACCTGTGTAGCCTTGCATGCCTGATAAGATAAGGTTTATTGTGTCGGTTGTGGCTTCGCTGTCTGTTTGAATGTAGAGTGAAGTTGGACTTAGCGTTCCGCCATTTGCTGTTACCATGCTGTCAAAATAGTCATAATCAAGATAGGCAACAAGCATAGTTTCAAACATACTTACATCAACAATGCCCGTGATTTTGCATTTTTGTTCGATGCTAATTGCATTTGGAAATTGACCATAAGACGCTTTCACAGTCACTATTTGACCGATTGCATCTTCATAATTTTCTAGTCCCATTTCGCTTGCAATTTTTGCTGATACCATGATTTCGCCAAGCATTTCACCACTTTCTTCATCAAGTTTTGGTTGACCAGCAAGCTCACCAGCAAGCATTTGCTCTTCTGTGTAATATGGAGGAGTGGTGTAGAGATAGAAGATGTTTGAAGATTTTTCTTCGCCATCAACAGTAAAGTTGATTGATGCAGATTTTGTAATACCAGTTGCTGCAGAAAAACCATATTTTATGTCATCTTGTGAAACACGATATTCTATGTTTGGATATTTTTCTTCAAGAGCACTGTTTATATTTTCTATAATTTGTGGGATTTCTTCATCGGTAAATGGTGTTGGATTTAATAGACTCATTATTTCTCCGCCAAGTCCGCCCATACCGCCTGAAGGGTCGTCTGCCATTTCATCAACTTTATTGACAGTCACAATCGTTGGGTTTGAATATGACTGCGCAAGCGAGTCGATGTAGCCAGTAAGTCCAGAGCCAAAAGCCAGCATCAAAATCATTGAGATAAGCGAAATTGTTACGCCGAGAGCCATTAAAAAGTTTTTGGTTCTGCTTGCCCACATGTTATGTAACGAGAGCCTTACGGCTGAGTAAACTGATAGGTGTTTTTCTTTTTTAGGTTTGTTGCCACCTTTTTCTTCAGTTGTCTCTTCAGCTTTTTCTTCAACTAATTTATCTTTATGTTCATTCTTCTGATAATCCGGCTTGATTTCGTCTCGAATAATTTTGCCGTCTGCAAGTTCTACAACGCGAGAAGAGATGCTTGCCACTTTTTCTGAGTGTGTGACCATGATAACCAGTTTGCCGTCATCTGCAATTTCTTTCATAATGTCAAGAATTTGCAATGTTGTGGCACTGTCAAGCGAGCCAGTTGGTTCGTCTGCCAAAATGATGTCAGGGTCGTTGATAAGCGCTCTTGCAATGGCAACGCGTTGTTTTTGACCACCAGAAAGCTGTGTTGGCTTTTTCTTCAGCTGATTTTCAAGTCCAAGTTTTGCAAGAATTGTTTTTGCCTTTTCAAGTTTTACGCTTTCTTTTACATCACTTAAAGTGAGGGCGATTGTGACATTGTCAAGGATGGAAAGGTGAGGGATAAGGTTGAAAGATTGAAAAACGAAGCCGATTTTCTTCTTTCGATAATCGTCTAGTTGTTTTTCTTTGAAAGTTTTAAGGTCAATTCCTCCAATTTTGATTTCGCCAGTATAGTCAGAATCAAGCCCACCAATCAAATTCATCAATGTGCTTTTTCCGCTTCCGCTTTCACCAATGATTGAAACCAGTTCACCTTTTTCAAATGAAATGTTGATGTCATTGAGTGCATTGAATTTTGATTTGTTGCCCAGTTTGTAGTCTTTATAGACATGATTAATTTCAAGTTCGCTCATCTTTTCCCTCCTTATTTTCCTTATGTTTTAGAAACTTTCGCCAGTTTCAAATTGACTTGTATAAAGTTCTTTGTATGCGCCATTTTTCTTAAGAAGTTCGTCATGCTTTCCAATTTCAACAATGTTTCCATCTTTCATAACAATGATTTGGTCTGCATTTTTGATGGTTGAAAGGCGGTGAGCAATAACGAAACTTGTTCTTACCTTTGTCAGTCTGTCCATTGCTGTTTGAATCAAAATTTCTGTTCTTGTGTCAACCGAGCTTGTAGCTTCGTCCAAGATAAGCATAGGTGCATTTTGAACCATCGCTCTTGCAATTGTCATAAGCTGTTTTTGACCTGCTGAAATGCTTGTGTCTTCGCTGAGAACCATATCATAGCCCTTTGGCTCTGTTCTGATAAAGTGGTCAACATTTGCCATTTGACAAGCTTTAACAATCTCTTCATCTGTTGCGTTTGGATTGCCAAAAGCAATATTTTCTCGTATTGTGCCTTCAAACAGCCAAGTGTCTTGAAGAACCATTCCAAACAGCGAACGAACATAAGTTCTGTTCATTTGGTCAGTTGGAATGCCATCAATCAAAATTTGACCGCTATTAACCTCATAAAAGCGCATCAAAAGGTTGACGATCGTGGTTTTTCCAGCACCAGTTTGACCGACAATGGCAATCTTTTGTCCTGGCAGGGCAGTGAAATTGAAGTTGTGAATTATCTCTTTGTCAGGGGTGTATCCAAAAGATACATCTCTAAATTCTACTTTACCCTTTATTTTGTCAATTGTCAAGCATTTTTCGCTTTCATCTGGCTCATCTTTTTCGTTTATAAACTCAAAAACTCGCTCAGCAGCGGCAACGGTTGATTGAAGTGTGGATGAGACTGAAGCAATCTGTTGAATTGGTTGGTTAAACAATTTTGTATATGTCATAAAGGTGATAATTGTTGCAAGAAAAGTTCCATCATTTGATTGCAGGGCAATATAGCCACCAACAAGGCAAATCAGAACATAAACAAAGTTGCTTGAGAAGACAACAAGTGGATGCACAATGCCTGAGAAGAACTGTGCTTTTTTGGATGAAACACGAAGCTCGTTGTTGATTTTGTCAAATTCGTTTTGTGATTTTGCCTCTGCGTTGAAAGCTTTTACAACATTGTGAGCTGAGAAGTTTTCTTCGACATAGCCATCAACATCAGCAAGATATTTTTGCTGTCTTACAAAATATTTTTGATTGTTTTTTACAACCACAAAAATTGTTATAAGCGCGATTGGAATTTGAAGAAGAGCAACAAGAGTAAGTTGCCAGTTTAATGTGAACATGATGATTGGAATGCCGATGATTGTGACAGTTGAAGTGATAAGTGATGACAGTGTTCTTTGCAAAGTGTTGCCAACAGTGTCGACATCGTTTGTCACTCTTGACAAAACATCGCCATAGCTGTGTCTGTCAAAGTAGTTGAGTGGAAGGCGGTTGATTTTCTTTATAATGTCGCTTCTCAGCTTTTTTGAAAGCTGAACAGAAACTTTTGACATGCAATAACCTTGAAAATAATTCAAAATGGCGGCAAGAATGTATATTCCAACAATCAAAAGTCCAAATCTCGTGATTTCTGAAAGCTGATAGTTTTGTCCAAAGATAAGCGTCATAAGTTCATTTAAAATTCTTGGGCCAACAATGTTTAAAACGGTTGCCAAAATCGCAAAAATGACAGCAACAATCAAAAGTGCTTTGTATCTGCCAAGGTTTTTAAATAACATTTTGGTTGTTCCGCGAAAATCTTTTGCTTTATGGGCAGAGTGGACTGCCGTTTTTTGTTTGGTTTTCTTTGATTTTTCTTTTGTCACAACCTCTTGATTTAAAGTTGTTTTTGACTTTTTCATTTTTCAAGTTCCTCCTCAGAAAGTTGTGAAAGGGCAATTTCACGATAAACTTTGCATTTTTTAAGCAGTTGTTTATGCGTTCCTTTGCCAACCATTTTGCCTTGGTCAAGCACGATGATTTGGTCGGCATTCATGATTGTTCCAATTCTTTGAGCGACAATCACTTTTGTTGTGTTTTTGTATTCTTCATTCAATTTTTGCCTTACAAGTTTGTCTGTTTTATAGTCAAGAGCTGAAAAACTGTCGTCAAAAATCAAAATGTCAGGGTCTTTGATAAGCGCTCTTGCAATTGACAAACGCTGTTTCTGTCCGCCTGAAACATTTTTGCCACCTTGTGAAACATGATAGTCAAGGCCGTCTGGCAAATCGTAAACAAAATCTGCTTCTGAAATGTCAATCACTTTTGCAATTTCTTCGTCCGTTGCGTCTTCTTTGCCATATTTAAGGTTGGATTTGACTGTTCCGCTGAAAAGCACACCTTTTTGTGGCACATAACCAATGATGTCATGAAGTTGATGCTGAGTGAAATCTTTCACATTTTGACCATTGACCAAAATTTCGCCGTCAGAGCAGTCATAAAAACGCGGTATAAGATTGATAAGTGTGCTTTTTCCGCTGCCAGTCGAACCGATAAATGCCACAGTTTGACCTGGTTTTACAGAGAAAGAAATGTTTTCAAGCACATCAGCATCTGCATCAGGATAGCGGAATGAAACATCTTTAAATTCAATTGTGCCTTTGCTTGGGTTTTCGTTTGCAAGGCTTCCATCTTGCAAACTTGTTTTTGTGTCAAGCACTTCGTTGATACGCTTTGCGCAGACGATGCCTCGAGGAACAAGCATAAACAAGATTGAAAGAGAGGTGAATGACATGATGATGAACATAGAATATTGAGTAAACTCAGTAATGGTTGGTAAAAGTTGTGGGTTTTCTCCTGCAAGCAGACCAATAATCCAAACAATTGCAAGTGATGTGCCTTGCATGATAATGGAAAGGGCAGGTTCAATAATCATCAAAACTTTATCAACAAAAAACTCAAGTTTTGCAAAGCGAGAATTGACTTTCTCAAATTTTGCCTCTTGTTCTTTTTCAGCGCCAACCGCGCGAACAACTTTAAGACCAGTCAAGTTTTCACGAGTGACCATGTTGAGTCTGTCGGTTCCTGCTTGAATTTTCTTAAACTTTGGCAAAACCAAGATTGTGATTAAAAATACAACCAAAATGATTGCAAGCACAGAAACAATGTTAACCCAAGAAAGTGTTCCAGCGCCATAGTCGCGTGAAAGGTCGACAATTTTTATGATCGCAAAAATCGCCGTCATTGGAGCGGTAAGTCCAAGGGTTATGGTTGAAGTGTAAACTTGTTGAAGCTGAGTGATGTCGTTTGTTGAGCGGGTGATAAGTGATGGAATTGAAAATTTGTTGATTTCAGTTGCTGAAAAATCGTTGACGCGAGCAAAAATTTTGCTTCTTACACGCGCAAGCAGTGAAGAAACGACGATTGAAGCAAGATATTGAGCGATTAATGCGGAAATTACAACGCCAACGACAAATAAAAGCATTTGCACGCACGACCAAACGATTTCAGACCAATAGGCTGATATGTCAGGCATTGTTAGGTAAAAACTAATTTGTGAAGTATATTCAGGAATGGTGATGTTGCACCAAACTTGAACAGCCAAAAAGGCAAGAGTGATAACGAGCAAAAACCATTCTTTTGCTTTTAAGTATTTTAAAAGTTTAAACATCTTTTTTCTCCATATTATTGATTATTCTTTGTGCTTTTTGTGAAATTTTTTCTAAAACTCTTTTGATGGTTTCAAGGTCTTCTTTGTCAACTTCTTCCAGCAAAAGTTGATGCCAAGACAAAGAGTACTTATCAAATTCTTTGGCAATAACTTTTCCCTGTTCTGTCAAATTTACCAAATCGTCAGAAGTTTGAACGAGGTTTTTGTCCATAAGCTCTCTGACCATTCGGTGAGTATAGCTTTTGTCGCATTCTGCAATTTTTGAAAGGGCAGATTGTTTGAGCGCGCCTTCTTTGTAAAGAATGTGCAGAAATTGAGTTTGTCCAGCTGTGACTTCAAACGCTTTGAGCTTGTCGTTCATATAACTTTCAAACGATTTTTTAAGTGAAAAGATTTCGCTTTTAAGCGGAAAACAAATTTTTTTCATAGTTTTTCCTCGCATTTTTAAGTATATGCAGTCATAGTTGACAAGTCAACTGTTTTAACAATCTTTTTTAAAATTTTTTCAAATCGTTTGCATAGAGCCTCAACTTGTGATATATTATTACTGTAAAAAGAAAAATGTAAACTTGTTTTATGTTGCTTCTTCTTAATTTTTGGCAATATAATAATGTATATTTACATTTTTGGAGGTTTTTATGTGGTTTAAACGAAAAGAAAAGGTTGTTGATCCAATTATTCATGATGAAGAGTCAAACTTTTCACTCTCAAGTGGAGTGCATATTTTAAACAAATGTCAAAATGTTTCTCTTAGTGGAAATGCCATTGTGCTTGAAAGTTTTGACTGCTCTTTCAGCGAAATTGGTGGAAAGGCAAAAGTTCAAATGGTTGAAAATGGGCAAATCACCAGGCTTTGTGGAAAAGCCAAGATTGGTCTTTTCAAAAGTGGAAAAATCACAACTGTTGAAGGGAAAAGCTCGATAACAACAATAAATTCTTGCACAATTGACTATGTGCGTGGAAAAAGCACCATTGGAACGATGAATGGTGGATTTATTCGCTTTGTTGACGAAAAGGCAGAACTTGCAACTATGACAGAGGGCGAGGTTATGTTTGTGCGAAACAAGGCAAGAGTTGTCACAATGATTGACGGACAAATCACTGGAATTTTCAACAATGCAAAACTTGTTTCAATGCTTAGTGGAAAAATAACCTATCTTTTAAATGAGGGCAAAATTGGCACAATCAACAATGGAAACATTGACCTTATTGCTGACAGCAGTGAAATTTCAACCTTAAACAAGGGCAAAATTCATGAGATGATAGGCAAAAGTTTGATTTCTGCAAACATGGCAGGGGAAATTGACTATCAAGACAAGCAAACCATCATTCTTTATTCACCACAGGAAAGCGCAAAACGCATGGCTGAGTATAAGCAGGTGAAAGAGGAGGCAAAACAAAGTGCTGAAGAAAATCCTGTGATCACTTCAGACCAGCCTCAAGAGAAGAGAGAAGAGGAAAAGGAATACAACGAAAGCTTGACTGAGAGGGTGGAAGAAGAACCTGCAAAGCCAAAGAAAAAGGCAAAATCAAAACAAATGAAAATTGACGACATCACAAACTAGACTAAAAGGAATGTAAATGGAAATTTTTTGGCACTCTTTGTTGCATGCGCTAGAAGATACCGCAATAGTGATTCCTATTCTTTATCTTGCCTATCTTCTAGTCAGCTATTTCTCGCATAACGACAATCAAAGATATTCAAAAATTTTGCACCACACAAATAAGGCGGGTCCTGTTGTTGGTGCTTTTTTAGGTTGCATTCCTCAATGTGGATTTTCGTCGGTTATGAGTGACCTTTATTCAAAGCGCATTGTCACTCTTGGCACACTTTTTGCTGTTTTTATTGCAACAAGCGACGAGGCAATTCCACTTATGATTGCAAACCCAGAATTTATTCCGGACATGCTTTGGCTTATTCTTATCAAGTTTGTATACGCTATCATAATTGGTTATTTTGTCGACGGCATGATTAAGCTCTTTTCAAGAAAGAAGATTAAACTCAACGAGTATCACGACAAATTTGACAAACAAATTGAAAACGAAAAAGAGGAAATTGAAGATAAAATCGAGACTGCACCTTCTGATACCGAACATTGCGATTGCGACCATTGTGACTGTGGGGCAGACGAGAAGGAAATTCACGAGACGGTTGAAAGTCATGTGACTGATGAAAAAGAACATGAACATGGCAAAACTGACAAAAAAAGCAAAAAGCATAAACATAACCACGCTCATGGTCATTGTTGTGCCACAAACATCTTTCTTGACGCGCTCAAACATACCGCAATAATCGTTGCCTATGTTTTTGTTGCAACCCTTATCATAAATTTGATAGAAGGCTATGCAGGTGGGCTTGAACCATTGTCTGTATTGTTTACAAACAATGTCTATTTGCAGGTTTTGATTGCTTGCCTTGTCGGACTTATTCCAAACTGCGCAGCGTCAGTCTTTTTGGTTGAACTGTTTATGAGCGGTGTGCTTTATTTTCCGGCACTTGTTGGCGGACTTTGCGCAGGAGCAGGTGTTGGACTTATCGTGCTTTTCACATCAAACTATAAGAAAACTTGGCATAATATTTTGATAACACTTGCTCTCTATGTGTTTGCTGTTGCAGGCGGAATGCTGACAAGTTTGTTTATCATTTAAGTTGTTTTTTCAAAAAAACTACAAAAATAGCCATTTTTTCAACAAAAATAGCAAAAATTTTGTCGAACATGCACGAATATTGCAATTTTTTACAAAAAATCTTGACTAATTTACAAAAATGTTTTATTATGTCTATGTAATTTGTCAAAAGTTTTCTACAGGAGAGATAAAATGATTGCAAATTTAAATCAAAACAAAAGAATTGAACTTGAAGTCAAAAAACTTGGCATCTTTGAACTTAGAGGGCTTGCTAGAGAGGTGGGGGTGCCATCTCCAACAACCAAAAAGCGAGACGAGCTGATTGACGGAATTTTGGAGAGAATATACAGAGGAGAGCTTGATGATGTTGTGGTTACCAAAAAGGGCAGACCATACAAAAAGCTTGCAGTTGTTGACAACATTTTGAGCAATATGACAATGCAAGAAAATTTTGCAAGTCAAGCAAAACCTGTTTCTTATGACGAAATTTTGGCTTTCGCTCAAGTTATGCCAGTGATGGGCAAAGCGACAAATGAAGAAGGCATGTTTAGTGGCATAGCTCGAAAAAGTGCAAACAATGATTTCTATATGTTTTATGATTTTTCTTCTTCAAACGCAATTTTTCTGCCGATAGAACTTAAGTTTGCTCAGCTTATTCAAAATGGTGACGAAATTGAATGCAAGGCAAAAAAAGTCAATTCAAATCAATTTTTTGCATCTCAAATCACAAAAATCAATGGAATAGAGGTGTCAATTTATTCACCTAAAAAAGCAGTTTTGGGTGAGCCAATTATTTCAAATCAAACGATTGACTTTGACAATAAAAAAATCTTTGTTGGAAGAAGAAACCTCTTGTTTGTTGAAGAAAATTTTTATGAAAATTCAACCTTCGACAGACTTGAAGAGCAGGCGATAAAAAACGGTTACAAAATTGTTTATCTTTCTCTCAACTCGTCAATTGAAGACGACATCAAACTTAAACACGCCAAAGGCTACATCTTTTCAAGCAAATTTGACGATGCTTGCACAAAAAGCTTAAACAAAGCGCTGGACTGCATCAATCTTTGCGAAAATTTGCTTGAACGCGGACAGAAAGTGTTTTTGATTGTGCCTGATATAATGAATATCATACGGGTTTTAGATTATTGCTTTGTTGACGAAAACAAAATGTATAACCATTCTTCTCAAAGTATTATAATTGCTCAAAAAATCTTGTCACTTGGCAAAGCTTTCAGCTCTGGAGCAAACATAACCGCTCTGTTTGGTTGTGCGACATTTGACAAAGATGACGCATTTATCACAGAACAACTGATAAAAATATGCAAAATTGTTTAAAACTGCTTTTTTAGCAGTTTTTTTGTTGTAAAAATATATTTTTATGTAATTTGTTTGTAAAAATTTGAAAAAATAGTTATAATATATATTGAAATCTGGTCGGAAACTGCCAAAAAATTGCCACCGCAATTTTTTCCGTTTTGCCTCTCGGCAAAACCCACGCGCAAGGTTAGCGCGTTGGCAGTTTCCGCCTCGTCAAAAGGAGCAACCAATGAAATTTGAGTTAAAAAGCAAATTTAACAATTTTATCTATCTTCTTTTAACACTCCTTTTTGTTTGCACCGCAGTCAATGTTGGCTTAAATTTTGCGGACAGTGGAGACTCCGACCTTTCAAACATAGCAGTCGCGGCTGACCAGCCAACCAACAAAAATTATTACTGGACTGACACAGAAGCCCAAACCGAGCAAGGCGTTGACTTTACAAGCTACACACTCTCAGGCTCAGGCTCTGGAGAAGATCCATACCTTATCCAATCAAAAACCGACCTTGCTTTTCTTTCTTGGACGATATATACTGGCAATGCTTACAATAACCATGTATCTGGCAATTATTATTACTCAGATATATATTTCAAACAAACAAAAAATCTTGATCTTTCGGCATACTATTGGCAACCTATAGGTATAGGTTATACACGAGACGGAACAAGTGCAAGTCGCTATTTTTCAGGCAACTATAATGGCGGAGGACACACAGTTTCAGGAGTGTTTACCCCAGCAGGCTCAAGCAATGGTTATTCTTATCAAGGTTTGTTTGGTTATGTCGCGGGCAGAAGCTTGACACTGCAGGCGAGCATTGCAAATTTTGGAGTAATTGATTCTTTTGTGCAAGGTGATAACGATGTTGGTGGAGTTGTGGGGTATGCATATTCTAATGCAACTATAAGCAATGTATACAACACAGGTTCGGTTAGTGGTTCTTCTTATGTTGGCGGAGTTGTGGGGTATGCTCAAAGCGCAACCATAACCAATTGCTATAACACTGGCTCTGTTAGTGCCAGTGGTGAGTATTATTCTTATGTTGGCGGAGTTGTAGGGACTGCTAGTAGTACAACTATAACCAACTGCTATAACACAGGCACTGTTAGTGGAGAAGATGGTGTTGGCGGAGTTGTGGGGAGTGCACATTCTAATACAACTATAAGCAATGCATATAACACAGGCACTGTTAGTGGAGAAGATGGTGTTGGCGGAGTTGGTGGAATGATTCCGGCAACCATAACCAATTGCTATAACACTGGCTCTGTTAGTGGAAATAAAGAGGTTGGCGGAGTCGCTGGGAGAGCTTATAATGGTACTATAACAAATTGCTACAACACTGGCTCTGTAAGTGGAATGACCTCTATTGGCGGAATTGCAGGGTATGGTGGCTGTGGTGGTACGTCCAACATTAAGAATGCGCCCATAACAAATTGCTACAACACTGGCTCTGTAAGTGGAATGACCTCTATTGGTGGAATTGCAGGATATAGTGGCTGTAGTAGCACTGGTTATGGTTATCGTGCGCCCATAACCAATTGCTACAACACTGGCTCTGTTGAAGGGACAGGAGAGTCTGTTGGTGGAGTTGTTGGACAAGCAGCTAGTGGAGCAGATATAACCAACACATATTATGGTGGAGATTGCACTTTAAACAAAGGTATTGGCTCTGGCAGTGGCAGAGCAATTAAGATTGACGCACCAGTTGAGGAGTGGGCAAAAAATGAAGAATGGTATTTTGACTCTGACAATTGGGATGGCGCTTATTCATGGGATTTTGATTTGACATGGTATATTGATTCAGAACAAAATAGTGGCTATCCAGTTTTGTTCACAGAGGATAATAGACCTTATTATTGGATAGACGAGAGCGCCCAAAACATACTTGGTGTAGATTTTGATAATTACAGTTTAGCACAAGACACCTCAGCTAGCACCACTACATACCTTATCCAGTCAGAAACTGACCTGGCATTTCTTTCGTGGACGATATATAATAACAAAGCTTATAATAATCATGTCTTTAATGGTCGCTATTTTTACTCAGGCATAACCTTTAAGCAAACAAGAAACTTAGATTTATCAGCCTATTACTGGCAGCCGATTGGGATATTTTATACTCGAGATGGGGCAACTGCAAAGAGATATTTTTCAGGCAATTATGATGGAGACAGTCACACAGTTTCAGGCGTCTATACACCAGTGGGCTATTCTTATCAAGGTTTGTTTGGTTATGTCTTGGGCAGGAGTTCAACTCAGCAGGCAAACATTTCAAATCTCGGAGTGATTGACTCTTTTATTCGGGGGTATCAATATGTTGGCGGAGTTGTGGGGGAGGCTCGTTATGCAACTGTAAGTAATGCATATAACACAGGTTCTGTCAGTGGAACAGGAGATTATGTTGGTGGAGTTGTGGGGGATACTTCTTATTTAACTATAAGTAATGTATATAACACAGGTTCAGTTAGTGGTTCTTCTAATGTTGGCGGAGTTGTGGGATACGCTTATGATAATACAAGGGTAATAAATGTATATAACACAGGCTCAGTTAATGGAAATTCTGATGTAGGCGGAGTTGTGGGGGAGGCTGATTCAGCCATAGTATCCAATTGCTATAATACTGGCTCAGTGGAAGCACTAGTAAGGTTTAGCGAGACAGGAGATGCTGTAGGTGGAGTTGTGGGACGTGCTGATGATGCAACCATAACCAATTGCTTTAATACCAGCTCTGTTAGTGGAGATAATTGGGTAGGTGGAGTTGTGGGACGTGCTAATGGTGCAACCATAACCAATTGCTATAACACCGGCTCTGTAAGTGGAAGTGGTAGCTATAAAGGCGGAGTTGCGGGGTATTCTTATCGTAGCTCCAGTGGCTCAACAACCATAACAAGCACTTATTATGGCGGAGATTGCACTTTAAACAAGGGTATTGGCTATGGCAGTGGCAGTGCAACCAAGATTGACGCGCCAGTTGATGAGTGGGCAAAAAATGAAGAGTGGTATCTTGACTCTTCCAATTGGGACAGCTCTTATTCATGGGACTTTAAAACTGTGTGGGAAATTGGAGATGGCGTACCCAATTATGTTGGTGGTGGAGGCTATCCATATTTGCAAAGTCTTGGTATGACTAAGCATGAAATCATTTATTGGACAGACGAAGCGGCTCAAGAAGCACTCGGCGTTGATTTTGATAACTATACTTTAGCAGAGGACACCTCAGCCAGCATAACCACATATCTTATCCAGTCGGAAACCGACTTGGCATTTCTTTCGTGGACAATATATAATAACAAACCTTTTAACAATTATGTAAATATTTTCTATTTTTACCAAGGTGTAACTTTCAGGCAAACAAAAGATTTAGATTTATCGGACTACTACTGGCAACCGATTGGTTTGGCTTACACTCGAGAAGGGGTTGCTACAAGGAGATATTTTTCAGGTAATTATGACGGAGGCGGTCACACAGTTTCAGGTGTCTATACACCAGCAGGCTCAGGCAATGGTTATTACTATCAAGGTTTGTTTGGGTATGTAAACAGTCAAAGTTTAACTAATAGGATAGCTAATGTCGGATTGATTGATTCATTTATTCAGGGTGATAGTTATGTTAGTGGAATTGCAGGGTATATTAATTATAATGCAACTATAACCAATTGCTTTAATACTAGCTCTGTTAGTGGTCATAGTTATGTAGGCGGAGTTGTGGGACAGGCTTATAGCGATTCCACCATATCCAATTGCTTCAACACCGGCTTTGTTGAAGGAACAGAATATGTTGGCGGAATTGCTGGGTATGCTTATAACAGTGTCACGATAATTAATTGCTATACTACGGGCATTGTTAGTGGTGGAAATAGTGTTGGCGGAATTTGTGGACAGATACAAACTAGTACCATTCAAAATTGTTTAAATTTTGGAAATGTCAGTGGAAATTCTAATGTTGGCGGAATTGTGGGGAGCGCTTCTAGCTCAATCATGACTAACTGCGGAGTTGAGGGGGCTGTGATAAGCGGTTCGTCAGATGTCGGTATCTTTGTTGGACGTATCACTAATTCTTCTACAACCATTCAAAACTGCTATGCAATTGTGGATGAGGCGCTGTCGCCTTATGGTTCAAATTCTGGCACAGTCACCAATTGTCTGTGGATTGCTGGTGGTGTAAAGTATTATCTTGGCACCGATTTCTCAGGTTTTGCATGGCTCAATACTGACAGCTGTCCAATTCCAAAAGGTTTGTCTTGGATGGGGCAGTTCTGGACGGAGGACATCACAAGTCAAATCACGTCAAGCTCTGATTGGACTGAGTGGGTGGCTTAAACATTCTATGGCGTTGCCATGGGATGTTTTTTTTTAAATTTGTTTGACTTTTGTCTGTTTGAAGCATAAAATATATGTATGTTATTTGGTTTTACTGATCATTCTTTTTTTCTGTTTGGCGCAGAAATAACTTATTATGGACTTTTGATTGCTATTGGCATGGCACTCGGCGTTTATGTTGCCTGCAAAAATGCAAAACTTCGAGGGCTTACTTCTGATGATTTTATTATCGCCGCTTGCTATGTTCTTCCGCTCGCAATCATAGGTGCGCGCCTTTATTATGTGATTTTTAGTGACCATAGCTATTCGTTTGGCGAAATCTTTCGCATTTGGGATGGCGGACTTGCCGTTTATGGTGGTGTCATTGGTGGCGCAATAGGCGTTGCATTATTCTGCCTTATCCATAAGAAAAATTTTCTGGATGTTGCCGATGTGATTGCTCCGAGTCTTATTTTAGGGCAGGCGATTGGCCGAATAGGTTGCTATTTTGCTGGTTGCTGTTATGGAATTGAGGTGACCGATCCAAACCTTATGTGGTTTCCGCTTTCAACTGTGATCAATGGAGAGTGGCATTTGTCAACCTTCTTCTATGAAAGCATTTGGAACTTTATTGTCTTTGCCATTTTGATGGTTCTGCTTCGCAAAGATAAATATCGCTATCGTGGATCGTCAATTGCGATGTATTTTATTCTTTACGGCATTGGCAGGGCTTGGATTGAAGCGCTGAGAGGGGACAGCTTATATCTCGGTTCAATCAAAGTCTCACAACTTTTAAGCATTTTGCTTATCATTGGTGGTGTTATTTTGATTTTTACAAGTTTTATGCTTGTGAAATACAAAAAAGCAAAGTCTGTGGCAGAGCTTAAACCTATTTGGGCAGAGCGCATTGCAAATTATGAGCAAAAAGAGCGCGAGAAGGAGCAACAGCGAAAAGAGAAGAAGGCACTCAAAAAACAGCAAAGAGAGGAAGAGAAACAAAAAAAGCTTGCAAGCAAGAAGCAGGAGGTTGCCGACAATAAAAAAAGCGAGACGGATGAAGTTTCGAAAGATGACGAGAAAAAGAAATAGAACGCTATTTCTTTTTTTAATTTGCAAAAAAGTGGGCAAAATATTTTTATGAGGTCGCGAATATTTAAAATCAAAAAATCCATCATTTTGCAAGCGAGTTTTGCGTTTGCCTTTATTCTGTTTTGCTTTACCAGCATTTATTTCATCTTTTTTTCAAAGTTTAAAGACTTTTGGTTTTTTGCTTTTTTGATAGAAGCTGGCTTTTGCGTTCTTCTTCGAGGTGCTTTTTTAAGGATTGACAGCTCATATTATTTTGGCGCTTTAATGCTTTCAATTGGCGCGCTTTATTTCTATTGTTTTTTTATGAATATTTTCTATGTTTTTCCAGCTTTTATTCTTATGGGCTTTGCACTGGCTTCTCTTTTTAGTTATGCTTTTTTTCACAACAGATTGCACGCAAAATCTTTTGTTTTCTTCATTTTTTGTGCGCTATTTACTTTTTTCTTTCAAATAAATGTGCTTCCGCTCGCATTTTTTGTTGCAATTATTTGCTTTTCTGTGCTAATATTTATATTAAGCAATATGATTTAAAAAAGCGAGGAGATTTATGTTTTCAAGTGAAATCAATGGCTATAATAAAAGCGAAGTTGATAAGTTTATCGCAAATTTGAAAAGAGAATATGAAGCCACTATTATGGAAGAAAAACTCAAGGTTATTGCATCAGAACGCAAACTTTTGGAGGTTAAAAACCATACTGCAGAAGTGGAAAACCGTCAAAAGAACATTATTGCAGTGCTTGAATCTTACAAAAAATTTCAAGACGAGGGCGCAAAAAACCTTGAAAATTTGCGAGGCGAGCAGTTTAAACTTGTCTATCAACATATCTTAGCTTTTTTTGATGAGTTGAAAAATAAATATCCTGGCATTGAACACAACACCTCATACAAACAGCTTTTGAAAGATATTTCAAAAATCTTAAATCAAGATAAAAAGGCAGAGGTCGTTTCTGCAAACACGGTCTCTGACAATGACAGCATGCGAATTCTTCTTAGCAAAATGCAACAATACAAAAAAGATAAGCCTGAAAGTGCAAGAGAGGTGCATATTGAGCGCAGTGGAAAAAATATGATTAAGCCTGTCACCGAAATGGAGCTGAATGAAGATGATAAGTTTGACACTTTGGTTGATAAATTCTTAAGCACGCGACCTGAAGAAAATGAAAGAACAATGAAGATTCAATCGAGCGGTTTTGACCTTAAAGAAGCAATCAGTCCAACGCAGAGTCTTGAAGAGATTATGAAAGCTTTTGATTTCTTTGGCGATGATAGTGGTGAGTGAAAGGGCGCCCGTTGACAAACCCGCTTTCAAAAAGAAAGCGGGTTTGTTTTTTTGCGCCTTTTTAAGAGCGCAAAAAAAGCCTTCTTGTCAAAAGAAGGCTGACGGGCGCCCACTAAAACCTCAACACTCCACCTGAAACTGTTACAACTTCACCTGTAATAAAAGAAGCCTTATCAGAAGCAAGGAAAAATATTGTTTCAGCAACATCATCACCTTGTCCAATGCGAGAAAGGGGAGTTGCTGACACGGCATGAGCTTTTTCTTCATCTGTAAAATGAGCGGTCATTTTGGTGTCGATATAGCCTGGCGCAACCGCGTTTACTCTGATTTTGTAAGGTGCGCCTTCCATGGCAACAGCCTTAGTCAGTCCAATAATTCCACCCTTAGTTGCAGAATACACAGCTTCGCAAGGCCCTCCATTGATGCCGAAAATAGAAGTCACATTGACAATCGAACCATGTTTTTGTTTGATAAAACGCTTAAACGCCTCTTGATTGCAAAGTATTGTTCCTCTCAAATTGGTGTTTAAAAGTTCATCGATGTTTTCAGTTTCCACATCTGAGAACAGCATTTCTTTGTCAGCCTTGCCAGCGTTGCAAACAACTGCGTCAATATAGTCAAATCTCTTAAAAACTTTATCAAATGTTTGGCGGACTGAAACCTCGTCTCTAAGATCCATTTTGTAAGCCTCAAATTCAACGCCGAAGCTTTCGCACTCTTTTTTTAATTTTTCAACATCTCCTGTCAAAAAAGTTGTTGCAACATTGAAGCCTTCTTTTGCAAATTTAATAGCGGTTGCGCTGCCAATTCCGCCAGAGCCACCTGTAATAAACGCTGTTTTTCTTATCATAATACTCCTCACTGATTTTTATAATTATATCACATCAAAGCGCGAGAGCAAAATCTTTTGAAAAATTTGTCAAATATTTTGTTTTGCCTTATCTTTATGTTATAATCTTTTTGAGGAAACATAATGAAAAAAGAAAAATTAAAGACGAAAAAGATTGTTATAGATCTCGACTGTGGCAATACAGTTGAAGATGATTTGGCGCTTTGTTATGCTTTTGCTGAGCCTAGCATAGAGGTTCAAGCAATCACTCTTGCACCATTCAAATTTAAAGGTTTAAGCATGCGAGACACTCAGCTTGAAAATGAGCTTGAAGCGCACAGAATTTTGCGTTATGTTGGTTTTAAGGATTATGAAATTTGTCTTGAAGGCAGTGAAGGTTTTTGTGACGAACTTTATAGTCAAACTTCACCAGCGGTCAAAAAGATAATCGAGCTTGCAAGCAGATCAAAAACAACCATCGTTTGTTTTGGTTCTCTTACAAATGTTGCCTTGGCGATTGAGAAAAAGCCATCAATTGCCAAAAATTTGGAGGTTTTGTGGCTTGGACTTAGACATGTTTTTCATCAAGAATTTACTGACATCAACTATCAAGCCGACAAACGAGCTTTTGAAATTGTGGCAAAGTCAACTGCATCGCTGACAATTTTCCCAAGCTATATTGGCAAGCTTTTTGCAATTTCTTATGAAAAGATCAAAGAGGATGTTGCTGTAAATCAACTTGGCAACTATCTTTATAAAAGACTGACTGAAAATATTGATTTTACACAGGAATTTTGCAGAATGTATAGCCTTATTCCAATTGCTTATTTAATCAATTCTGACTTTTGTTATGTAAAGCAATTGCCAGTCAACATGCTTTTGAAAGATTTTTCAAAAACATCAATGAACAAGCTGGTCAATTACATTTATGACCTTAAATCAATTGAGGGCGTTTGGAAAGACTTTACCAAAAAACTTATCAAACTTTCAAACAACTTTGCGCCAAGAAATTATTTCTTTATTTCAGACACCCATTTCAATGATCCACGAAAATACAAAATTCGTCAGTTTGGTTATAGAACAAAAGAAGAAATGACTGAAAATCTTGTAAAAAATTGGAACAGCGTTGTTTCGAAAAAGGACATTGTTTATCACTTGGGCGATTTTGGCGACTATAATGTTGTAAAAAGATTGAATGGAAAAATCTACCTCATTTGTGGAAATCATGAAAAACTTGCGAAAGGGGAGACATTTGAGCAGTTTAGAGAAAAACTTAAAAACCTTGGTTTTGCAGATGTTTATCAAGAAGGCTTGATGCTTGATAAAAAGATTTTTGGCGTTGATGTTTACATGAATCATTTTCCATCAAAAACCAAACCAGATATGATCAACTTTTTTGGGCATGTTCATTCTTTAAAACCTTTAAAGAAAATGGGAATAAATGTTGCAGCAAATTATCATAAAGGAACACCTATCAGTAAAAAAGACATGCAGTTTTTCATAGATTTTGTAAGCGATAGAATACGAGATGACGAAGACAATGTTTTTTCTGAATAGCACAGAGGTGTAAGTTTGCATAAAATGTATTAGTTTTTCTTCCTCTTAAAGCAAGGGGAAGAATAAACTTAAAAAAAATAAAAAATTTTTGCGATTTTTCTTGACATATTTTGTTATTTATATTAAAATATCTTCGCAAACTTATTCATCGGGGTGTAGCGCAGTTGGTAGCGCGCGTGGTTTGGGACCATGAGGTCGGGAGTTCGAGCCTCTCCACCCCGACCATTCCTTGATGAGTTTGACTCTTCTTATGGGCCTTTAGCTCAGTTGGTTAGAGCAACCGGCTCATAACCGGTCGGTCCGGGGTTCGAGTCCCTGAAGGCCCACCAAGACAAGCTATGTCGAGGAAACAAAGTCACGATATGTGGCTCGGTAGTTCAGTTGGTTAGAACGCCAGCCTGTCACGCTGGAGGTCGTGGGTTCGAGCCCCATCCGAGTCGCCAAGACCCAAAGGGTCAAAAATTTCGCCCTGATAGCTTAAGTCGGCAAAAGCAAAGGACTGCTAAGGGGGACCACGAAAGGCTGTTAAGCCTTTTGGGGAAGCGAAGAAAATGAGCGAAAGTGGCTTAATTTGCTGAAAGCAAAAAGCCTAGAGCACAATTTTCGGAGCAAGTGTCGGTGGTTCGATTCTGATGACACTATAAAAATGAATCGAAAAATGTTATTGATGCCCTGATAGCTCAGTTCGGCAAAAGCAAAGGACTGAGAGAGGGGGCCACGAAAGAACGGAAGTTCTTTTGGGGAGCGGAGGAAACAAGAGAAGGCGGAGAGGTTTGACTTTGACAAACCGTAGCCTGAGAGCGTAGTTTTCGGAGCTGTGTCGGTGGTTCGATTTCGTTAAGGTGGAATCGACAGAAAAAAGATTTTGCCCTGATAGCTCAGTCGGTAGAGCAAAGGACTGAAAATCCTTGTGTCGGTGGTTCGATTCCACCTTAGGGCACCACTGGTGGTCTGTGGAATGACATCCCCCATTTTTAATCATTCCACTATTACCCCCATAATATAAACAAAAAATCATTTAAATCTTATGCTGGTGTGGCTCAATGGTAGAGCAGCTGACTTGTAATCAGCAGGTTGAAGGTTCGATTCCTTTCACCAGCTCCAAAAAAGCACCTATAAAAAGGTGCTTAAATTTTATGGGTAGGTTGCAGAGCGGCCAAATGCAACGGACTGTAAATCCGTCGACTACGTCTTCGGTGGTTCGAATCCACCCCTGCCCACCATAAAGAAAAATCGCTGTAAGCCTTTAAAACAAAGGAATATAGCGATTTTTTTATATCAATGTTGTTTATGATTATTTCATCTTGTTTAGGTTTGATTTTAATAGAATTGACTTTTTGGACTCTTTTTTTATTATCTATTAATAGGAAAGGTCTGTTTGCATATGTTCTTCGTATGTCATGTTTTTCTATCAGTTATGCGTTATTTTTCATGTTTTTTAGGCATGTTTTTTCTTCTTTTTCAAGTTTTTTCATTTGTTTTTGAAATTCTCTGTATGTTCGTTTTTGTTGTTTTAAAGGTGCGTTGTTTTTAAGCTCTTCTTGTTGAATGTCATAGCATTTTTCAATTAATTGTTTCTGTTCGTCTAAAATATCAAATAATGTTCTCATAGTTTCTCCTTTATAATATTATTTTATTTTTCTCAGACATATATTGAGGGTTAAAATATTGAAAAAAGATATAGGGCTGTTTTTTGTAAGTTCTTTTTGAAACATTAATGCTTAGTTTTTTGCATTCGGCTTTTAAATTCTTGTAATTTAGATTTAATTTTTCAAATTCCGCAACAGATAAGGGTTTTTTGATAGATATTACGGGCTTTGAAGAAATGAAATCTTGAATATTTTCTTGCAAAATTTTAAGCATGTGGCTCGCAAACTGTTTTTCATCCATAGGCGCCTCCTTTATTATTTAAATTTTAAACAAAAAACATGATAAAGTCAAATAAAGAGATGGGGGAAGGGGAAATTATTAAAAATGTTTATCTTAATTTTTTGATTATAGGCCGACCTCTTGCTATTATTGTCAAATAATGTCGAATAGAAACTGAATTTTATTGACTTTTGCGGATTGGTTTTATAAACTAAGAATAATGAAATCGTTTATGTATAATCCGTGGCATGGCTGTCACAAAAAGAGTGAAGGGTGTCAAAATTGTTATATGTTCTCTTTTGATAAACAAAGGGGGATTGATAGCAATATTTTTCGCATAAACAATGATTTTGATTTGCTGGTAAAAAAGAAAAGAGACGGTTCATATAAACTTGAAAGTGGCTCGCATGTGATGGTGTGTCTTACAAGTGATTTTTTCTTGGAAGAGGCTGACCTTTATCGTGATAAGGTTTGGCAAATGATTTTGCAAAGGCAAGATGTCAAATTTGAGGTTATTACGAAAAGAATTGAAAGGGTGAGTTTGCCAGAAAATTTTAAAGAGGATTACAAAAATTTTTATTTAAATGTGACGGTTGAAAATCAAAAACGCGCAGATGAGCGCATTCCGATTTTGCTTGGTCTTGACCTTGATTATCGTGGGCTTATTGTCTCGCCAATGCTTGAGGCAATAAACATTGAAAAATATCTTCAAACTGGCAAAATCAGCCATGTTGCAGTAGGCGGTGAAAACTATAAAAACGCAAGAGAACTGAATTTTGATTGGGTTAAAGATTTGGCAATGCAGTGCAAGCGTTATGGTGTTGACTTTGAATTTTACGACACTGGAAGCAATTTTGTCAAAGATGGAAAGCGCTATCAAATTCCGCACCGATTGGGCAAAATTCAGGCTCAGAAAGCTCAAAAAGAGTTTTTGTTATAAAAAGCTTTAAGCGCAAACCATAAGCGCACAAAACTAGAAGAAAGCATAAAATGTGCTTTCTTTTTTTTATGTCAATTTTTGACAAAGGTGGATATTTTTCGCAAGGCTGAATATGTTATCGTTACTACAGAAGGAGAAAAAGCAATGCAAATAAAAAGCAAGGTTTACAACAACACGCTTTATGTGCTTTTGTGTGGCGAGCTTGACGAGCATTCTGCCACTCACACTCGTATAACGCTTGACAATGTGTTTGCGGGTGGTGATTTCAATCAAATCATAATTGACCTTTCAGAGCTTGAATTTATGGACAGCACTGGTATTGGAGTTTTAATTGGGCGATACAAAAAAATGAAAGATAGGCATATTCCTATCTATATTTGCAATCCGTCAAAACAGGCGGAAAAAATTTTCAAAATGACTGGGCTTTATGACATTATGCCAAAAATTGTTTAAAGGAGAGAATATGAAAAAAAGTAATTTTATGGAAGTGACTTTCAGCGCTCTTTCTGTCAATGAAGGGTTTGCTAGAGTTTGCGTTGCTGGATTTTGTTTGCAACTCAATCCAAGCTTGGATGAGATAAATGATATCAAAACCGCTGTTTCTGAGGCGGTGACAAACTGTGTTGTGCATGCCTATCCAAAGGGGCATGGCATGATAACTTTGCGCTGTGAGATTGAAGGCGACCTTGTGAAAATAACTGTTCTAGACAAAGGTGTTGGCATAAAAGATATCGCCAAAGCGCGAGAGCCATTTTTTACCACCAAGCCGAGTGAAGAGCGAAGCGGAATGGGTTTTGCGGTGATGGAAAGCTTTATGGACAAGGTTGATGTTGACCAAAACGAAGATAAAGGGGTTTGTGTGACGATGTATAAGCGCATAAATCGCTTGCAAGAGCAGGTGAGCAATGCTTGATAATGCACAGATTTTGAACTTGGTTGAAAAAGCCCAGCAGGGTGACCAAGACGCAAAAGAGGTGCTACTCAAGGAAAATGCTCCGCTCATTCGTTGTGTTATAAAGCGTTTTAAAGACAAAGGCATTGAATATGATGATCTCTATCAAATAGGTTGCTTAGGTTTTTTGAAAGCGCTTAATAATTTTCAAGTTGACTATAATGTCAAATTTTCCACCTATGTTGTGCCTATGGTGATAGGTGAGATAAAACGATTTATGCGAGATGACGGAGCGATAAAAGTTTCTAGAGTGCTGAAGAGTTTAAATTTGCAGATAAACAAATTTGTGGACAAGTTTTTTTCTGACAATCAACGAAGTCCAACAATTGAAGAAATTGCAAAGCATTTTGGTGTTGAAGAACAAGAAGTGGTGCTTGCAATGGACTCTGCAAGAATGCCTGTTTCTCTTTATAGTCCACTTGAAGATGGCGAAGATGGGCTTTTGGTGATGGATCGCGTGGAAGGTGAAGGGCAAGCGGAAGACATGTTTGACCATATTGCTTTGAAAGAGCTGATTCACAACCTTGATAAGCGTGAACAAAAGATTGTGATGCTTCGTTTCTATTTTGATAAGACTCAATCTGAAATTGCAAAAGAGCTTAAAATTTCACAAGTGCAGGTTTCTAGACTGGAAAATAAAATTTTAGAGAATTTGCGCAAAAAACTGATATAATGTGGCTAGTATGCATGCATAACAACAATATCTTGTGCTAGTATGCAAAATTTTAAATTGAAAAAAGCAAAAAAGAGCATGAAAAATTTGCTCTTTTCTTTGTTTATATTTCTACATGACTTTTGAGCCTTCGCTTGAACTATTTGGTTTGTCAATGATTTTTGGTGCGCTTAGCTCTTTTTTTGTGGCTCTAGGTGGCTTTTGAAAATTGAAAACAAGGCTGGTTTCTCTCACTTCTTTTGTAGGTGACGAGGTTTCTTTTGCAATTTTTTCTTCTTTGTTTTTGTTATTTTTGTTTATAGCAGTGCTTTGTTTGTTGTCTTTGATTTTCTTTTGCTGTTTTATTTTTTTACTCTCTTTTGTGTTTTGTTTTAAATCTTTTGTCTCGCTTGAGATTGTGTTTAAATTATTTTCTTGAGCACTTTGCGCGCTTTGATTTGTCTCTGTTTCTTGCAATGTTACAACTGCGCTTTCGCCATCATTTATCACAATGTTGTTTTGCGCGTTTTCTCTATTGTAACGGTTTCTAAAATTGCGGTTTGTATTTCTTCTTGGAAGGGTGCCGACTCGTTGCTTGTGAATCATATTTTCTCTTTTTTCAACATTTGTCTGATTTTCATTTTGCATTGTTTTGTTTTCAATGGTTTCGTTTAAAGTGTTTTCATTTTGTTTTGCAGGAAGAACTTGTGGTGAATAGTCAGTGCCTTGATAACCACTGCGGTATGTGTCAACATTTCGCTCAATTGGTGCGTAAGTGTCGGTGTTTCTGCCAGGGTTAAACGCTTCATTTCCATAGCCGTAGCCACCATAAGCGCCATAGCCGTAACCATAGCCATTGTAACCATTCATGCCATATCCTGCGCCATAAGGGCGGTATCCATAAGCGCGGTTATAGTTGTTTGAATTGTATCCGAAGTTATAACCATTTCCAGCGGCATTGTTATAACCGCGTGCATAGTTGTTGTAGCCGTTGTATATTGGCGGATTGGTGCGGTAGGTGTCAATGTTTGGTGCAAATCGATTGGTTTGCCCATTTTGTGCCTGTTTTTCAGTTTGGCTTGCTGATGCATTTTCAGATGTTGTGTTTTCAGCAGTGCTTGTCTTTGATGAAGCATAAATATTTTCAACCTCTTGCAGAGCTTCCAAAAGATTTGTAAGGTATGCCTCGCGTTCTTTCAGGTTGCTGTTGAGCTCGACGAAATTTGAATTTAATTCTTCAAGGTTTGTGTTTGTGATTTTGTTGTTGCGATTGATTTTGCTTACACTGTTTTTAAGCTCACTCTTAGAGTTGTTGAGATAGGTCAGATATTTGCTTATGTTTTCAGAAAGGTTCTTGATTGCGCTTGCTTTGTCGTTGCCAAGTTTTATTGAGCTTTGGTCATAAGATTTTATTTGTGAGGTGGTGTCAAGAATTTGCTCTCTAAGCATTTTTTCAGTTTGGCTGTTATAGAGCGATAAGTTTTTTTGGTCGATAATTTTTGAACCACTTTCGTTGTCGATAAAGTCGCTTGGGGTTACCGTGCCGACACCTTCAACAACTGATGATGACAAAACATTTTCAACGCGACGGAGCTGGTTGTTTAAAGTTTTGTTGGCATCGGTGTCGCTTACACCTCCACAACCAACAAGCGTCAGACAAGACAAAAGGCAAACAGAAGCTAAAATAAGTTTTTTCATAATTTTCCTCCTGCAGTTAGTTTGTATAAAAAACTTTGATTTATGCAAAAAAAAAGATTGATTAGTTTAGATAAAAATTTGTTTAAATCTTTTTTGTTGTGTCTATAAATTAGTTATCAAAAGCTGCGCCTAAAGCAAGAGCTTTGGGTTATAGCATTTAGAGGTGAATTTATGGACGAAAAAAAGCGCAATGAGGCTTATAACCGCTATGTTAAAGCCAAAATTCCAAAAACAAAACCATGGCCAAGCCTTTTCAATTCTTTTTGGGTGGGTGGTCTTATTTGCTGTCTTGGGCAGGGTATCAACGACCTTATTTTGCTTTGGTTTCCCTCCATGGCAGAACAAACGGCTTGGGCTTACACGCTTATTGTGCTTATCTTTTTGGCATCATTTTTGACGGGTATTGGCGTCTATGATAAGATTGGAAAATTTGCTGGTGGTGGCTCAATTGTGCCAATCACAGGCTTTTCAAATTCAATAACCTCACCAGCGCTTGAGTTTAAGCATGAGGGCATTGTCTATGGAGTTTTTGTCAAAATGTTTACAATTGCGGGACCGGTTATTGTGACAGGCGTTGTGGCTAGCTTTATAGTCGGTGTGATTTATCTGTTTATATAAAAAACTTTTTCAATCTTTTCTTTATCTCATTTTCTTATTCTAAATATTTTTTAATTAAATTTGCAAAAATCCTTGACAAAATTGCGGGGGGGGGTAAAATAGAAGTATCATTGAAAGAAAGGAGAGAAGGATGAAAAAAATATTATTGGCATTGTTAGTTTTAGTGCTTATTGTCGGCGCTGGCATTGGAGGGTATTTTATTGGCAAAAGTGGTAATGGTGAAAACACTAATCCAGACAACAAGGTGACAGAAGCGCAAGTGGTTGAGGTAATAGACGAGTTTTGTGAAAGTGTAGGCTGGGTATCTGTTCAAAATTCAGAGCCAAATGTCGAGTTAAGTATGGTGGAAGTTTCTCAAAATTCTGTTGCTGAGTCGAGCTCTTCCTCAAATCATGCGGAAATCTATGAAAGCGACGAAATGTATTATACTGATGCTTTTGGAAATTCTATAGAAGAATTAAATAAAGTGGCTTTGTTTTTAGCTAGATTTGCGCTTTCGTCAAATGGAGTTAAAGAAAGCACTTTTTATATTTCTTCTGCAAAAGGCTCTATGCAAAATTCATCAGGATATACTGTTGAAAGCACTATGGGCTTTTACTACAGATTAGGTTTGACTAAAGCGGAAATATACATATATGATTTTGCTAGCAATCGTTTGGCATATTCAATAGTTGTTAATGTGTTGCCAGGAATTAATAAAGCTCATACTTTAAGTATTCTTATGGATTATGTTGCCGGCCCATCTGGAATCATTGATGGATATCAATGTGTGGAGCTTAAGATGAATCCTTTTACTAAGCAGGTTTATCAATATACAAAAGTGTGGATGGAAACTGAACCTGTCAGTCAAGAACCTGATTGGGCAGGTCCTCAATTTCAAGACTTTGCAGGTGCTCAATTGGATGATATTTATCGTTTGGCATTTCTTCAATGCAACATAGAGGATAACTATCTAATAAGATTTCGCAAAGAAGACCTTTCTACTGAAAATGTCTATACCTTTGATGTTTTGAAGAATATGATTTTAAATGTAATAGATGAAACAGTTGAGGTGAACTTTAGCAATTCTCAAGCAGACTATATAGAAACTGATGTTATGAAACAGACTTTTTTAGCATTGGGTTATAAAATAATAGAAGAATAAAATTGATTTATCTTCACAAAAAGCTATCTGGCAAAGATAGCTTTTTTTGTTTAAAAACCGTTTGAAAGGACAATAAAATATAAAGCAAACAGATTTAGGAGCTTTATGAAGAAAAATCAGACGGTAAAATTTAGAAATAAGCCAAGAATTGTGGGGAGTTATTCAATTGTAGGGCCAAAAGAAGGTAAGGGGAATTTTGCGCCTTACTTTAACTATGTTATGCAGGACGATAGCTTTGGCGAAGATAGTTATGAAAAAGCTGAAAAGAAGATGTTTGAACATGCAATTGTTGGTGCAATTGAAGATGCCTCTCTTCAGCCAGACGATGTCAATTTGCTTCTTGCCGGCGACCTTTTAAATCAAATTATATCGTCTTCATACGCAGCGCGAAATTTTGAATATGCCTATCTTGGTTTGTTTGGAGCTTGCTCAACAATGGCAGAAAGTTTGGCGGTCGGAGCTTCTTTGATTGACGGCGGACTTTTTGACACCATTGTTTGCACTACAGGTTCTCACTTCTCAACGGCAGAGCGTCAATTCCGATTTCCGCTTGAACTTGGAAATCAAAGGCCTCCAACTTCTCAGTGGACGGTTACTGGTGCTGGCAGTTGTGTGCTTTCAAACAAAGGTTATGGTCCAAGAATAACCATGGCGACTTTTGGCAAAGTTATTGACTGGGGAATAAACGATGTTAACGACATGGGCGCCGCCATGGCACCTGCCATTGATATAATAGGACTATGTGGAATGATACTGCCACGAATATCTAATACAAAAATCTAAATAAAAGGAGG